>NZ_JBEXJK010000251.1:0-12329 GCF_040609095.1 Kitasatospora sp. NPDC004799 | reverse complement strand
CGCCGACGGCCGCATCGTCGACGAACTCCACCAGCCCACCGCCGACACCGTCCTGGACCGCATGCGCCGCTTCGACGCCAAGGGCCGCACCAGCTAGCAGCCCCCGAAAGCCCGCAGCCACCCGTCCCCGAGTACCCCAGGACTGACACTCCCCCATGTTCCGCACCGCACTGCGCAATGTGCTCGCCCACAAGGGCCGACTGCTGATGACGGTACTGGCCGTCATGCTCGGCACCGCCTTCGTGGCCGGCACGCTGGTCTTCTCCGACACCTTCGGCAACGCGCTCCGGACCCAGAACTCCAAGAGCTACACCGACATCGCCGTCACGGTCAGCGACCGCGAGGCCGCCGGCCGGGCCTTCGGCCACGGCGACGAGGCCACCACCGGCCCGACCCTGACCGAGGAGACCCGGCGGAAGGTCGCCGCGCTGCCCGGCGCCGCCGAGGCCCGCGGCGTGGTCAGCGGCTTCGCCGGCATCGCCGACCGCAAGGGCGCGCTGATCGGCAACGGCTTCTCCACCACCGGCACCAACTACGTGCCGGGCGCCGACGGCACCGACCCGCGCTACCCGCTGGTCGAGGGCCGCGGCCCGAAGGACGCCACCGAGATCGCGCTGGACGCCAAGACCGCCGACAAGGGCGGCTACAAGGTCGGCGACACCGTCCGGGTCGCGGTCAACGGCCCGGTGATGCAGCTCAAGCTCACCGGCACCCTGCGCACCAACGACCCGCGCGTGGTGGCCGGCGGCTCGCTGGCCGCCTTCGACACCGCCACCGCCCAGCAGCTCTACCTGACCCCGGGCCGCTTCGCCGAACTGGACGTCAAGGCCCAGCCGGGCACCGACGACGCCGCGCTGCTCGCCGCCGTCCAGCAGGCCGTCCCGCAGGGCGACTCCATCGAGGCGAAGACCGGCCGCGAACTCGCCGACCAGCAGGACGAGATGATCAGGAAGGGCACCACCGTCCTGACCACCTTCCTGATGGTCTTCGCCGCGATCGCGCTGTTCGTCGGCATCTTCATCATCGCCAACACCTTCTCGATGCTGGTCGCCCAGCGCACCAAGGAGCTGGCCCTGCTGCGCGCCATCGGCGCCACCCGCCGCCAGATCACCCGCTCGGTGCTGGTCGAGGCGCTGCTGGTCGGCCTGACCGCGTCGGTGACCGGTCTGCTGGCCGGCATCGGCATCGCCGTCGGGCTCAAGTCGCTGCTCAACGGCCCGATGGACGCGAACCTGCCGGACGGCCCGCTGATCGTCGCCCCGGGCACGGTGCTCGCCTCGCTCGCCGTCGGCGTGCTGGTGACGGTGCTGGCCGCCTGGCTGCCCGCCCGCCGCGCCTCCCGGATCGCCCCGGTCGCGGCGATGAGCTCGGCCGAGCAGCCCGCCACCCAGAAGGGCCTGCTGGTCCGCAACACCATCGGCCTGCTGTTCTCGCTGGCCGGCGCCGGCGCGCTGGCGGCCGGTGTGGGCGGCAAGGAGGTCAAGCTGGTCGTCGCCGGTGCCGGCGCGCTGCTGATCGGCGTGTTCGTGCTGACCCCGCTGCTGTCCCGGCCGCTGATCACGCTGATCGCCCCGCTGCTGCGCGCCCTGTACGGCGCCCCCGGCAAGCTGGCCAAGGAGAACGCGATCCGCAACCCGCGCCGCACCGCCGCCACGGCCTCGGCGCTGACCATCGGCGTCACCCTGATCACCTCGCTGACCGTGATCGGCGCCTCGGTGAACCAGGCCGTGGACAAGGCCACCGCGACCGACCTCAAGGCCGACTACACGGTCGCGATGCAGAACTTCTCCGCGCTCTCCCCGGAGATCGCCACCCAGATCGCCAAGGCGCCCGGCGTCAGCGCGATCAGCGCCGAGCGCGAGGTCTCCGTGAAGACCGGGCAGAACGAGGACGACAGCGAGTGGCTGACCGCGGTGGACGCCGCGACCATCGACCAGCTGGCCACCGTCAAGGTCACCGAGGGCTCCGCGGACGCCCTCAAGCAGGGCAAGCTGCTGGTCAGTTCGGGCCGCGCCGAGAAGGCCGGGTACAAGGTCGGCGACACCCTCGCCGTCACCTACCCGGACGGCGTCAAGGGCTCGCTGACCGTCGGCGGCATCCTGGAGGCCAACACCGCGCTGGCCAACGTGGTCGCTCCGGAGGCCGTGGTCGGCCCGCACGCCCGGCCCGGCTCCGGCCTGCAGAAGGTCCTGGTCAAGGGCAGCGACGGCGCGACCCCCGAGCTGAAGCAGGCGCTGCGCGACGCGTCCGGCGGCAACCCGCTGATCGCGGTCAAGGGGCAGAAGGAGATCCGGGAGGAGAACCGCTCGATGATCACCGGCCTCCTGAACATGATGTACGGGCTGCTCGGCATGTCCGTGGTCATCGCGGTGCTCGGCGTGGTCAACACCATGGCGATGTCGGTGTTCGAGCGCCGCCGGGAGATCGGCATGCTGCGGGCGGTCGGCCTGGACCGGCTCGGCATCCGCCGGATGGTCCGGCTGGAGTCGCTGCTGATCGCGCTGTTCGGCGGGCTGGTCGGGGTCGCCCTCGGCATCCTGGTCGCCTGGGCGGGCGTGCGCACGATGGCGGACAGCCTCAAGGACATCACCACCGTGGTGCCGCCGGTGCAGACCGCCTGCTACCTGCTGGCGTAACTGTAGTGCCGCTCGGCCTCGTTGAAGTCGACGAGGCGCTCGACGATGACCTCGCCCTCGGGGTTCTTCAGGCTGCGGACGCGGCCGCCCTCGGAGGCGGTGCTCTCCGGGATGTAGGGCAGCCAGTCGGGCAGGGCGTCGAAGCCGCCGATCAGGCTCCAGACCTTCTCGGGGGTGGCGGGGACGGTGCGGCTGACGGAGGTGGAGGCCATGATCGCTTCTCCTGGGTTCCGGTACGGGGGGTGGGGGTTCAGGCGCCGTGGGGCAGCGGGGCGGCCTCGCCGACCAGGCCGGCGGAGCGCAGCTCCTGCCAGAACGCGGCCGGGACGGTCTCGTTGAGGGCGGCGACGTCCTCGGCGATCCGGCTGGGCTTGGTGGCGCCGGGGACGGCGGCGGCGGTGACCGGGTGGGCGAGGGAGAACTGGAGGGCGGCGGCCTTGACGGAGACGCCGTGCTTCGCGGCCACGGCCTTCAGCTCGGCGACGCGCTCGACGATCTCCGGCGGTGCGGCCTGGTACTCGAAGTGGGCGCCGCCGGCGAGGATGCCGGAGCTGTAGGGGCCGCCGACGACCATGTCGACGCCCTGCTCCTGCGCCATCGGCAGCAGGCGTCCCAGCGCGTGCTCGTGGTCGAGGAGGGTGTAGCGGCCGGCCAGCAGGAAGCCGTCGGGGCGGGGCTCGTCGAGGGCGAGGGTCAGCTCGATCGGCTCGGTCTTGTTGACGCCCAGGCCCCAGGCCTTGATGACGCCCTCGTCGCGCAGGCGGGACAGGACGCGGAAGGCGCCGGTGCGGGCCTCCTCGAACTTGGCCAGCCACTGGTCGCCGTGGAAGTCCTGGGCGATGTCGTGGACCCAGACGATGTCCAGGCGGTCGGTGCGCAGGCGCTTGAGGCTGTCCTCGACGGAGCGCTCGGTGGCGTCGGCGGTCCACACGTGGAGCATCTTGTTCGGGTTGCCGTGCTCGAACAGGCCGCCCTTCTCGCCGAGGTCGCGGCTGCCCTGCTCCGGCTCGTCGAGGACGACGCGGCCGACCTTGGTGGACAGCACGTACTCGTCGCGGGGCTTGGCGGAGAGCACCTCGCCCAGGCGCTCCTCGGAGAGGCCGGCGCCGTAGAAGGGGGCGGTGTCGTAGTAGCGGACGCCGTGCTCCCAGGCCGCCTCGACGGTGGCCAGGGCCTCGACGTCGGGGATCGCGCGGAACATGTTGCCGAGGGGGGCGGTGCCGAAGCCGAGCTTGCCGGGGAGGATTTCCTTGAGGGACATGTCAAAGCCTTTGCGGAGCAGGCGGGCGCTCAGGGGAAGGGGGACCCGCCGGGTGGTACGCGCGCCGATCAATTGCTGCAGACGCGCCTTACATGCAGAGACAATAGTTGCACGCGCGCCGTAATGCAAGGGCTCCCGTCCGGGGCGCCCCGCACCGGGGGGACGGGCCCGGACGCGGCGCACCCGGCCTGACCTTGTAGGTTTCGGTGTCACCGGCTGCAAGGGGCCGGTGACAACCGGTGGGAAGGGGAGCCCCGCCGGGCGGGAAGGGGACGGACCCCGGAAGGGAAGGGCGGACGGTGGCCACGAGCACGGAGAGCGTGTTCCGCAGCGAGGGCGTACCCGAGAGGGAGCGGTTCGACTGCTGGCGGGAGCTGGTCGGCCGCACCCGGGACAGCGAGGTGACCAGCGTCCACTGCGACGACTTCCGGGCCGAGATGCGGCGCCTGGAGCTCGGGCCGGTGACCCTGCTGCGGACCTCCTTCCCGCCGACCCGCTTCCAGCGCACCGCGCGCCGGGTGCGCCGCTCGGACCCGGGGGTGTTCCACCTGACCCTGCTGCTCGACGGCGGCTTCGCCCTGACCCGCGACACCGGGCGCACCGAGACCTTCGGGCCCGGCAACCTGCACCTGCTCGACAGCTCCCACCCGTTCGACCTGCGGGCCTTCGGCGCCCGCGCCCAGGCCCCCGCGGAGCGCCGGATCGAGGCCGTCGGCGTCGACTTCCCCACCGCCCTGCTGCCGCTGGCGCCGGACCGGGTGCACGAGCTGCTGGGCCGCGGCTTCTCCTCCCGGGAGGGCACCTGCGCGCTGCTCACGGAGTTCCTCGTCGGCCTCGACCGGCAGGCCGCCCTGCTGGGGCCCGTCGAGACCCCCCGCCTGGGCTCGGTCGTGGTCGACCTGGTGGTCGCCTGGCTCGCCCGGGAGCTGGACAGCGAGGCCGCGGTGCCCGACGACACCCGGCAGCGGGCCCTGGTCCAGAACGTCCGGGCCCACATCGGGCGCAACCTGCACGACCCCGAGCTGACGCCCGCCGCGATCGCGGCCGCCCACCACATCTCCGTCAGCTACCTGCACCGCCTGTTCACCCGGCAGTCCGACGGCGAGACCGTCGCCGCCTTCGTCCGCCGCCAGCGGCTGGAGCGGGCCCGCCGCGACCTGGCCGACCCCGCGCTGCGCGCCCTGCCCGTCCACGCCGTCGCCACCCGCTGCGGCCTGCCCCGCCCCGCCGAGTTCAGCCGCGCCTTCCGGGCCGCGTACGGCCTCTCCCCCCGCGAGCACCGCCTCCGGGCCCTGGCCGGGGCCGCCGGCGGATAGCCGCACGGGCCGGTCGGCCGACGGATAGCGGCGCGACACGCGCGAAGGGCCTCCCCGTGACCCGCGGGCGCGAAAACCCCGCACCGCGGGCACGCCGTGCGCACGGGCGGACCGGAACCGCGGATCAGTGCACGCAGTGCCAACAACCGTCCACTCGGTGCCAACACGGCGGGGCGGCGCAAGTCCGCGTTCTCCGGCCCGCAGGCGGCGAGCGACAGGGCGGTGGCCGCGGCGAGCGCGGCGACGGTCAGCTTGGTGGTGTACGAACGCATGGTGCGCTTTTCTCCGTGGGCGCACGGCCGCGACCGTTCCCGGCCTTTGCCCAGTGCGGCGCCGCCCGTCGTGACAGGAAGGGTCGATGACGACATGGGTCCAGCGGGCAAGAAGCCGTCCCCCGATCTGGCTTGCGGTCAGGGACCATACCAGTCATCCGGATTGCCGGACGGGCTGTGGCGAGCCCGTGACCGCCCCGGGTCCAGCCGGTGAAACACCCTGCGGGCGACCTGCGCGGATCGCGTAGATTTCGGGGGTGACGGCCGGGCCCGGGCCCCGTCGCACCCGCACCACACCGGAAGGGCGTACAGCGAGATGAGCGAGGACTCTCTGCGCGAGGAGGTGCTGACCGCGCGGCGGATCGTCGTCAAGGTCGGCTCCTCCTCCCTGACCACGGCGGCCGGCGGCCTGGACGCCGACCGCGTCGACGCCCTGGTGGACGCGCTCGCCAAGCTGCGCGCCCGCCCCGAGGCCCCGGAGGTCGTGCTCGTCTCCTCCGGCGCCATCGCCGCCGGGCTCGCCCCGCTCGGCCTGGACCGGCGGCCCAAGGACCTGGCCCGCCAGCAGGCCGCCGCCAGCGTCGGCCAGGGCCTGCTGGTCGCCCGCTACACCGCCTCCTTCGCCCGGTACGGCATCCGGGTCGGCCAGGTGCTGCTCACCGCCGAGGACGCCAGCCGCCGCGCCCACTACCGCAACGCCTACCGCACCCTGGACCAGCTGCTGGCGATGGGCGCGATGCCGATCGTCAACGAGAACGACACCGTCGCCACCGCCGAAATCAAGTTCGGCGACAACGACCGGCTGGCCGCCCTGGTCGCCCACCTGGTCCGGGCCGACCTGCTGGTGCTGCTCTCCGACGTGGACGGCCTGTACGACGGCGACCCGTCCCGCCCCGGCACCAGCCGGATCGCCGAGGTGCGCGGCCCGCAGGACCTCGACGGCATCGAGATCGGCAGCGCCGGCAAGGCCGGGGTCGGCACCGGCGGCATGGTCACCAAGGTCGAGGCGGCCCGGATCGCCACCGGTGCGGGCATCCCGGTGGTGCTCACCGCCGCCAGCCAGGCCGCCGACGCGCTGGCCGGCCGGCCCACCGGCACGCTCTTCCTGCGCACCGGCAGCCGGACCTCCGACCGGATGCTCTGGCTGGCCCACGCGAGCAGCCCGCGCGGCACGCTGCACCTGGACGAGGGCGCCGTCCGGGCGGTCGTCTCGGGCGGCGCCTCGCTGCTGCCGGCCGGGGTCACCAAGGTCGACGGGGAGTTCGCCGCGGGTGATCCGGTGGACCTTCTTGCCGAAAACGGCCACATCGTGGCCCGCGGACTGGTCAACTTTGATGCGAGGGAGTTGCCCCGCCTGCTCGGCCGGTCCACCCGCGACCTGGCCCAGGAGTTCGGCGCCGCGTACGAGCGCGAGGTCGTCCACCGCGACGACCTGGTCGTTCTGCGCGGCTGACCGGCCCGGCGGGCCGGCACCGGCCGCCCGGCCGCTCGGCGCAGCGCGACGGCGGGCCGCTCCGTACCGGGAGCGGCCCGGCCACGGGCGAGGAGGGGCGCAGCCGTACCGGTCGGCCGAGCGCCGACGGGGCCGGTGGGGACGAGACGACATCGCCGAACAGGAGGCCGCCGGTGGAACGCAGGCGCGAGGCAGCGCTGACCGCAGGGACGGCGGGCCGGCGGCTGACCAGCATCGACGGCGGACGCGGGGACGGCCCCGCCGAGCCGGCCGGTCCGCCGTCGCAGAGGCCCGGCGGGGTGCGCAGGCTGCGGCCCGAACGCGACCGGGCGGCCCAGCCGCCCACCGTGCCCGAGCAGGCGCGGCTGTGGCACGTGGTGCTCAGCGTGGCCGGGCAGGTCACCCCGCTGTCCTCGCTGCGGGCCTCGCTGGAGCGGCTGGCGCACGACCACTCGTTCTTCCTGACCGCCCGCTACGCGGCCGACCACGCCGAGATCCGCTACTGGGAGCAGGCCCGCGACCTGCACGACGCGGCGGCCATCGCGCTGCGGCTGTGGGGCGAGCACAAGGTCACCGCGAAGCTGCCGCCCTGGGAGATCGTCGGGCTGGAGGTGGTCGACCGGGCGACGTACCACAAACGGGTGGCGGAGGGCTTCGGCGATCCGCCGCCGCACCTGGGCGGGGTGCACCCGTACTGAGGCCCGGCGAGCGAGCCGCGTCAAGGCCGTCTCACCGGGCGAAATACCGCCCGGTGAGGGCCGGTGCAGTCGCTACCCTTGGCGGCATGACCAGCGACCTCACCACCGCCGACAGCCCCGTCCTCGCCGTAGCGCGCCGAGCCAGGGAGGCCGCCGCCGCGCTCGCCCCGCTGCCGCGCGGCGCGAAGGACGCCGCGCTGCTGGCGGTCGCGGACGCGCTGGTGGCCCGCAGCGCCGAGATCGTCGCGGCCAACGCCGAGGACGTGGCGCGGGCCCGGGCGGCCGGCACGGCCGAGTCGGTGATCGACCGGCTGACCCTGACCGAGGAGCGGATCGCCGCGATCGCCTCCGACGTGCGCGACGTGGCCGGCCTGCCCGACCCGGTCGGCGAGGTGGTGCGCGGCTACACCCTGCCCAACGGCCTGGACGTGCGGCAGGTCCGGGTGCCGCTCGGCGTGGTCGGGATCATCTACGAGGCCCGCCCGAACGTCACCGCGGACGCCGCCGCGCTCTGCCTCAAGTCCGGCAACGCGGTGCTGCTGCGCGGCTCCGCCTCGGCCTACCGCTCCAACACCGCGCTGGTCGCGGTGGTGCGCGACGCCGTCGCCGCCGCCGGGCTGCCCGCCGACGCGGTCCAGCTGGTGCCGGGGGAGAGCCGGGACTCGGTGCAGGAGCTGATGCGCGCCCGCGGCTACGTGGACGTGCTGATCCCGCGCGGCGGCGCCTCGCTGATCCGCACCGTGGTCGAGGGCTCGACCGTCCCGGTGATCGAGACCGGCACCGGCAACTGCCACGTCTACGTGGACGCCGAGACCGACCTGGCGATGGCCGTCGGCATCCTGCTGAACTCCAAGGCGCAGCGGGTCAGCGTCTGCAACTCGGCCGAGACGCTGCTGGTCCACCAGGACGTCGCGGACGCCTTCCTGCCGCTCGCGCTGGCGGCGCTCGCCGAGGCCGGGGTGACCGTGCACGGCGACGAGGCGGTGCTGAAGGCCGCCGAGGGCGGCCCCGCCACCGTGGTGCCGGCCACCGACGAGGACTGGGGCGCCGAGTACCTCTCGCTGGACCTGGCCGCCGCCGTGGTGCCCTCGCTGGACGCCGCCGTCGCGCACATCCGCCGCTGGTCCTCCGGCCACACCGAGGCGATCGTCACCACCTCGCAGGCCGCCGCCCGCCGCTTCACCCGGTTGGTGGACTCCACCACGGTGGCCGTCAACGCCTCCACCCGCTTCACCGACGGCGGTGAGTTCGGCTTCGGCGCGGAGATCGGCATCTCCACCCAGAAGCTGCACGCCCGCGGCCCGATGGGCCTGCCGGAGCTGACCAGCACCAAGTACATCGTCACCGGTGACGGGCACGTCCGGGGCGAGCCGACGCAGACCGTGGGCGGGGGCGCGGACGCCCGCTGAACAGCGCGCGGAGCCGGTCCGTCACACGTGTGACGGACCAACTGCCGGGAGCCACAGACAAATCGCCCGGCCGGTAATACGCTGAATCCGTGGCTGAGGATGTGGGGGGCTTCCCGTACCCCGACGGCGCCGACCACGGTGGTGCGGACGACGAGTTCGCCACCGTGGTCTTCGATGAGGCCTTCGTCCGGTCCGCCGCCGTGCACGAGCCGACCGCCAAGGAGCGGCAACTCGCCGCCGCCGAGGCCCGGTTCGAGCCGGACACCGCGGGCCCGGGCTGGGGCTACGACGTCCCGGCCGGGGACGGGCTCCCGCTGGAGCTGCGCCCGTACCCGAGCGGACTCGACGCGGACCACCTCTACCCCGACCCCTGGTCGGGGCCGGGCCGGGCGGCCGACCGCCGGGTCCGGCGGCGGTGGCGACGCGGCTACGACCCGGTGCGCGCCCGCGGGCGGTACGTGGCCCAGCAGCGCTGGCACCGGCCGGTGGCCTGGGTGCTCGCCGTGATCATGGGCGTGAGCCTGGTGGCGGTCGCGGTCGCGGCGGTCTACCAGGGTGTGGGCGGCTCCGCGGGCACGCCCCGGCGCCCCGAGTCCGGCAGCAGCAGTGCCGGCGTCGACCCGGGGCAGGCCCCGGCCGAGCCGCCGCTGGTGGTCACGGCGCCCGCCGGCTGACGCGGGCGCGGCGCGGGAACGCCCCGGGCGCACGCCCCGGGGCGGTGGTCACGGAGCGTTCCCGGGAATGTGCTCCCGGACCCTCGTGGCGGCGCTGGTGTCCGCCTACCCTGGTGGTGTGGGTGACCCGCGAGAGCCTCCTGAGGGTACGCCCGAGGACGGTTCCGGCAACGAGGACGAATTCCGGTCCGTCGTTTTCGACGAATCGTTCGTGCGGGCTGCCCGCATCCAGGAGCTGTCCGCCCGGGAGCGGCTGGCGGGCTCCTTCGGCAAGGCCACCCGGCCGCGGGTGCGGCTCGGGCCGCTGGGCACCGTCCCGCGCCAGGCGCTCGTCCTGCTGCTGCTGATCCTGCTCGCCTTCGGGACCGCGGTGTACTTCGGGGTGAGCTCGCCGAGGGGCGCCGCGGTACGGCCCGAGGGCAGCCAACTGACGGTCAGCCTGGTCGCGTTGAGCCCGGCGTCGGCCGTCCGGCCGGTCGCCGACCCGGCGAACCCGTTCGCCGCCCTGCCGACCGGGTACGGGGACGGCGCGCTCGGGCTGAACACCCCGACCGGGGCCGCCACCGGCCACTTCAGCCGGGTCGAGGTGACCAAGGCGCTCGACACCGTCCAGCGCTACCTGGTCGCCTCCTCGCTGTCCCCGGCCGCGCTGGTCCGGGGCGCCACCGCGGACGTACGGGCCTTCGTCACGCCCGGTGAGCAGACGGAGTTCGACGCGAGCGTGGCGCAGCCGGTGGACGACCGGCACCACGCGGTGACCGGCTGGATGGTCCGCTTCGACCCGGCGCAGGTCGCGCTGGCCTCGCCCACCGTGAAGGTGGCCGGGGCGATGCGGATCGACGAGGCGGACGGTGCGACCCTGCAGATCACCACCGACCACACCTTCGTCTACGCGTTGAAGCCGGCCGGGGCCCCGGCCGGAGCGCCGGTCACCCTGGAGACCGTGCGGCGGCAGCTGACCTTCGAGTTCGACCGGGTCGACCTGGCCTCGGCGCAGCTGCGGCTGGTGGACTCGGTGGTGCAGGCCGGGCCGGCGCCCTGCGGCACCTCGATGGCGGGGTTCCTGCAGCCGGTGCTGGCCACCGAGCAGGGCACGGTGGTCGCGCCGCCGACGCCGGTCGACCCCGGCAACCACGCCCGGCCCGGCTGGCAGGTGTGCGGGGTGCTGGCGGGCGGCTGAGGCCGCCCGCCCGGGCCGCCGTAGCAGGCCCGGGCCGGTGGCCGTCGCGGACCCGGCCGGTCAGCTGCCGTCGCGGTCCGAGGAGCCGCTGCCCGTGGAGCCGCCGCCCGAGGAACCGCCGCGGCCGGTGCCGCCGGTGAAAGTGTCCCGGAGCTTGCCGCCGACGGTCGCGGCGCCGCCGGCGACGTCCCGGAGCAGGCCCATCAGCGGGTCCTTGCTCTCCTTGACCGAGTTCGTGTAGTGCTCGGCGGCGGCCTTCCACTGCTCGGTGACCGAGGCGTCCGGGTCGTCCGAGCGGCGCGGGTAGGCGCCGGCCATGATCGAGCGGTAGTCGTCGCTCTCCGCCCACTTCTTCAGCTGGGCGACCCGGACCACCGCGAAGGGGTGGGTCTGCGGCAGCAGCTGGAGCACCTTGAGCACGCCGTCGCGCAGGTCGCCGGCCTTCTCGTACTCCTCGGCCTGCTCCAGGAAGGCGTCGACGTTCATCTCGGCCAGGTTGTGGCCGCCGGCCAGCTTCATCAGGGCCCGCATGGACGCCTGGAGGTCCTGCCCGGCGAGCAGGCCGGCCCGGTCGCTGGACAGCTCCGCCTTGCGGAACCACTCCTTGAGCGCGGTGATGATCGCGGTGATCGCCAGGTTGCCGAGCGGCACCCAGGCGATCCGGGTGGCGATGTTGGTGAGGATCATCAGCATCGTCCGGTAGACGGCGTGGCCGGACATCGCGTGGCCGACCTCGTGGCCGATGACCGAGCGCAGCTCCTCCTCGTCGAGCAGCTCGACCAGGCCGCTGGTGATCACGATGATCGGGGTGTCGATGCCGATGCAGTACGCGTTGACCGCCGGGTCCTGGGAGACGTACAGGTCGGGGACCTGCTCCAGGTCGAGCACGTAGGCGGCGTCCCGCACCATGTCGTGCAGCTCCGGGAACTGGCGCTCGGAGGTCTTCACGGCGGTGGCCAGGAACATCAGCCGGATCGCCCGTTCGGAGACCAGGCCGGCGAGCTTCTTCAGGATGTCGTCGAAGCCGGTCAGCTTGCGCAGCGCGACCAGCGCCGAGCGGTCCGCCGGGTGCTCCCAGGCCCGGGTGGAGATCCCGGGGAAGCGCTCGCGGCGGCGGCTCGGGGTCTTCGCGGTCGTGTCGGTCATGGTCTGAGTACCTCCTGGTCGACGGCGGCCGCGGCCCGCTGGCCCGCCCCCCGCTGGTCTTCGCCTGCTACGACTGTCTGTGCAACGCGTGTGGTTGCGTACTCGTCCCCGGGCCAGCGTACGCGCGGCCCGTGATCCGCGGTCCGCGGTCCGCGGTCCGCCGGGCGGGGGCGGCGGCGCGCCACCGGCCCCGGCTCGCGTGTCAGGCCGGGTGGACGAGGCGGGTCTCGTAGGCGAAGACCACGGCCTGGATGCGGTCGCGGAGTTCGAGCTTCTGCAGGATG
>NZ_JBEXJK010000250.1:0-12358 GCF_040609095.1 Kitasatospora sp. NPDC004799 | reverse complement strand
CGGCTTCGTGATCACCTGGGGGTCGCGCCCCGGACACAGCGCCCGCGGCTTCTGGCGCCGCCGGGCCGCCAAGATCTACCCGCTGCACGTGCTCATACGGCCTCGCCCTCCTCGACGGAATCAGCGGAATCAACGGAACCGGCGGAATCAGCGGCATCGCCGCCCCCGCCGCGCCGCGCCCGGCGCCGGGCGTGCGCGTTGTCGGCGGCCCCGGTGATCGCCGCGACGATCTGCTCCTGGGTGGTGCCCGCCACCGGGAAGAGGCCGTTGTTGCGCCCCAGGCGCAGCACCGCGACGGTGTCCGCCACCGCCCGTACGTCGGCCATGTTGTGGCTGACCAGCACCACCGCCAGGCCGCGTTCGCGCAGCCGCTCCACCAGGTCGAGGACCTGGGCGGTCTGCTCGACGCCGAGCGCCGCGGTGGGCTCGTCCAGCACCACCAGGGCCGGCTCGCCGACCAGCGCGCGGGCGATCGCCACCACCTGCCGCTGCCCCCCGGACAGCGCCGCCACCGGGGCGCGCACGTCGGGGATGCGGATGGCGAGGGTGTCCAGCAGCCGGCGGGCGTGCTGCTCCATGGCGACCTCGTCGAGCAGGGCGCGCCGGCGCTTCTCGCGGCCGAGGAAGAGGTTGGCGATGACGTCGAGGTTGTCGCACAGCGCGAGGTCCTGGTAGACGGTCGCGATGCCGAGGTCGGCGGCGTCCTGGGGGCGGGCCAGGCGCACGGGCCGGCCCTGCCAGGTGAGGGTGCCCTCGTCCACGGGGTGGACGCCGGCGACGGTCTTGACGAGGGTGGACTTGCCGGCGCCGTTGTCGCCGACGAGGGCGAGGACCTCGCCGGCGTGGACGGTGAGGTCGACGTCGGTGAGGGCCTGGACGGCGCCGAAGCGCTTGGAGACCGCGCGCAGCTGCAGGACGGGTGCGCCTGTCACGGGAACAACCACCTTGGGGGAGGGGTCACTTGGCGGGGTAGGGGCTACTTGAGGCCGGCGGCGGCGCACGCGGCGGCGTAGTCGGCGGTGCACACGTCGGAGGCCTTGTAGAGGCCGTCGGCCAGGACGGTGGCGGCGATGTTGTCCCTGGTGACGATCTTGGCGTCCAGCAGCTTGGCGGGGATGCCCCGGTCGGTGGCGCTGTCGACGCTGGCGGTGGCGATGGCCCGTACGTCCTTGCCCTGCAGCAGGGCGACGGCGATCTCGGCGGCGGCCTCGGCCTGCGGGCGGTAGGCCTTGTAGATGGTGTACGCCTGCTCGCCGGCCACGATGCGCTGGATCGCGTCCAGGCCGGCGTCCTGGCCGCCGACGGGGACCTTGATGCCGGCGCCCTTGAGCTGGGTGATGATGGCCGCGGCCATGCCGTCGTTGGCGGAGTAGACGCCCTGGAAGCCGTTCCTGCCGAACTCGGTGACGGCGGCGGAGATCTTCTGCCCGGCGACGACGGGGTCCCACTGCCCGGACTGCTCGTAGACGACCTTCCGGACCTTGCCGTCCAGGACCTTGTGCGCGCCGGTCTTGAACTGCGCGGAGTTCGGGTCGGCCTCGTCGCCGTTGATCATGACGATGCCGGCCTCGGCGGCCTGCGGGCCGAGCGCCTCCAGCAGGGCCTGGCCCTGGAGTTCGCCGACCTTCTCGTTGTCGAAGGAGGTGTACGCGGCGACCGGGCCGGCGGCCAGCCGGTCGTAGGCGACGACCTTGACGCCCTTGGCGGCGGCCTCCTGCACCCAGCCCTGGGTGGACTTGGCGTTGTACGGGTCGAGGACGATCACCTTGACGCCCTGGGCGAGCAGGGTGTCGAACTGCTGCTTCTGCTTGGCGGCGCTGCCCTCGGCGTTGTTGTACAGCACCTTGCACGACGCGCACAGGGCCTTGACCTTGGCCTCGATGAACGGCCGGTCGAAGGACTCGTAGCGCACCGAGGAGGCGTTCTCGGGCAGCAGCAGGCCGATGGCGTTCGGGTCGCCGGTGGGCGACGCCGCGGCGCCGGCGCCACCGGCCTTCCCGCAGGCGGCGGTCATGGACAGGGTCAGCGCGAGGCCCACGGTGCAGACGAGGGCGCGACGCAGGACGGCGTTCATAAGATGCCTCTCCCTGGGGTCGCCGCGACTTTGCGGCGGGGGTGGGGGGAGTTAAACCTGAGCGCGTACATGACGTCAATAAGTAAAACCAGACTGCCCGCGATCCGCCACCACTCGTTATCTTCGTGAACGCTCACCAGGCCGACGGGCGCGAAAACGGCGGTGCCCGCCGCTCCCCTCACGCGGCGGGCACCACCCCGGCACGAACCTGAGAGACCGTCAGGGACGGTCGAGCGTGATCGAGTTGATCGGCCCCAGGTCGTAGTAGACGCCCTTCGGCGAGGAGAGGTCGTAGACGCAGTCGCCCCCGCCCGAACCCCGGCACAGCCGCGCGTGCGCGCCGCCGGTCTGGTTGTTGAGCACCCAGTGGTGCCCGTACTGGCCGCTCAGCTGGTGCGCGCCGTAGCTCCAGTAGACCTCGCTGGGGCTGACCGCCGGGTCCTGGTCCTGCGGGTAGACGCAGACCGCGCCCGACGGACAGCCCGCCCACTCGCCGTCCGCGGCACCGGCGCCGCCGGCGCCCACCGTGGTCAGGGCCGCGGCGGCCAGGGCCAGGGCGGCGACGGCACGGTTGATCCTGCGCATGGGGTTCTCCCTCGACTGGTACGGGGACGGACGACCCGCCCCCGCGGTGCCCGCCAGCCTAGGAAGCCGCCGCCCGCGGCGGTCCCTGACATCCGACAGGGGCGCGCCTGCTTGCCACCCGGGCCGCGAACCGGCACGAGCCGCGCCGGGCCCCGCAACAGCGGCCCCCGGGAGGTTCAGTGCGGGTGCCCCAGGTACGGGAAGTCCGCCAGCAGGTCGGTGTGCGGGCCGATGTGGTCGCTCGCGACCTTCCCGTCGGTCAGCATCGTCAGCCGCGCCGAGGTCACGTCGTCCGTCAGCGTGCGCCCGTTCGGGTAGCCCGCCGGACGGGAGCGGTCGTAGCGCAGGACGTCCGGCAGCACGATCCGCAGCTGCGCCTCGGCGGCGTCGGTGGTGTACCCGCCGAAGTGCTGCAGCTTCGCCGTCCACGGCTGCCGGTAGTTCTCCCAGTCGTCCACCGGGTCCCCGGCGTTGTACGCGTCCTTGGCGTCCTCCTCGTTGAAGTACGCCGTCAGCGACGGGTGCGCGCCGCGGTCCACCGACACCAGGTGCCCGTCCCTGCGCACGCTCACCCGCGCCCACACCCCGATCTCCGGACCCTCGCCGAACGCCGCGTCCGGGCCCTCCAGCACGATCCCGAACACGTTCTTGTCCGCGCCCCAGTCCACCCCCGTCCACTGGAAGTCCTTCACGATCCCGTCCAGGTCCGCGAAGAACGGGTCGCTGCGCAGCCCCGCGCTCACCCGGTACGCCCCGGCCCGGACCACGGCGGGCTCGGCCGTGAAGCTCACCGGCGCCCCGGACACCAGCACCTCGCCGCCCGCCTCCGGCCCGCGCGCCCCCTCGCCGGTGGCACGGCGCACCGTCATGGTCTGCGGCCCGTCCGCCGGGTCGGAGAAGGTGAAGCCGTACGCCACGTCGGCCCGCCGGTCCCCGTCGGTGTCGACGTCGATCCGGTACACCGCCTGCGGGTGGAAGGCCTGCCCGCCGGTCGGCGCGACCGGGTTCACGTTCATGACCAGGACGGTGCGGCCCGGCTGCGGCGAGGCGAAGGCGAACAGGTCGGTCAGGTCCAGGCGCGCGTCACCCTCGGGTGAGCGCAGGTTCGGTCCGCTGAGGTGGTGGGACAAGGCGTCTCTCCGGGCGTCGAGTGCTGCGTACGGACACCCCCCGGCCCCCGCCGTCATTGCTAGCACGCCCGCCCGCCCCCGGCCCGCCCACCGCCGCCACCCGGGCGAGCGGGGCGCCGTGCGGCGCGCACCCGCACGAGGACGCGCACCCGCACGAACGCGCGCGCCGACGGGCCCTACACCCGCCACCGCCCCACCTCGTGGACCCGCGCCGGGGCCGCCGCGCCGACGGCGCGCTCGAACAGCGCGCCGCTGCGGCTGCCCGCTACGGTGCGCACCCAACGCCAGCCCCGCGCCCGGTAGTAGGCGTGCAGCGCGGCGTTGTCGCTCCACACGTTCGCCCGCAGCAGCGCCGCGCCCGCCCGCCCGGCCCGCCAGGCGGCCCAGTCGCCCAGAACGGCGCCGATGCCCTGCCCGGCGTACCGGCGGTCCACCGTGAACGAACTCAAGTAGTAGGCCCGGCAGGCGAGTTCCTCCCGGCTCCACAGCCGGGGGCTGCCCGCCGGGCGCAGCGTGAGGGTGGCGACCGCCTCCCCCCGCGGGGCGGGCGCGGCGACCACGGTCGCGCCGCGGGCGATCATCGCCAGCCCGCGCTCGGCGTCGTACGGGGAGGACCACTGGGCGGAGCCGTGCTCCAGGGCGATCCAGGCGGCGGCCTCCGCCCGCAGGGCGGCCAGCCGGGGCAGGTCGGCGGGCACCGCGGTGCGCACGTACAGCGCCGCGGGCGCCCTCACCACGGCGCGGCGGCCCGGTCCGGCCCGGCCCCCGTCCGCGGCCCGGGCAGCGCCACCGGCTCCGACAACGGCTCCGACAGCGGCTCCGACAGCGGCTCCGACGGCACCTGAGGCAGCGGCTCCAGGACGAAGCCCGCCCGCAGCGCCTCCACCAGCCGCCGCCCGGCCACGGTGAGCACGGTGCCGTCCGGGCCGGTCAGCGGGTACCGGGCGACGATCCGCCCCAGCGGCACCCCGGGCTCCAACACCATGCCGGGGGAGGGAAGTTGGAGCAGCACGCAGTCGTCCGGCCCGCACTCCAGCAGGCCGAACCCGGTCCCGCAGTACGCCAGCCGCCCGTCCTTGAGCCGGTGCAGCCCGCCGACCGGCGCCGCCGCCACCCGTACCGGGCCGCCGGTGTGCCGCACCACCAGCTGCACCGCGTCGGCCGCATCCGTGCGCGCCTCGCCGCCGGTGGCGTGCCCGTACACCTCCAGCACGTGGCGCAGCGCGGACGGCAGCGCGTGCTCGGCCAGTTCGAGCTCCCCCAGCAGCCAGGTCGAGCCCTGCATCCGGCAGTTGAGCTCCAGCAGCAGCGGGCGCTCGCCGTCCAGGACGAAGTCGGCGCCGAACAGCCCCCGGTAGCCGAGCGCGGCCAGCGCCTCGCCCACCCGCCGGGCCACGGTGGCCGCCCGGGCCACGGCGGGCTGCGACAGCCGGGCCGGCGCCGCGAAGTCGCAGCCCGAGTAGGTGCCGAACGGCGCGCCGACGCCCTCCACCCGGGTCAGCTGGACGGACGGGCGCAGCACCCGCACCGTGCTGTCCGCCGACACCAGGACGTGCACGTTGAGCGCGGGCCCCTCGACGTAGCCGCTCACCAGCCACGGCCCCGCGCCCGCCCGCAGGGCCGGCAGCAGACCGTCCTGCCCGGTGACCAGATGGGTGCCCACCCCGCTGGAGCCCGTCGGCGTCTGCACCACGTACCGGTCGCCGAAACGGCGCCGCAGCTCCCGGTGGTCGAGCGCCGGCACCACCGCGTCGGGCGGCGTCACGGCGCCCACCGACCGCAGCCACGCGCGCTGCGCCCGCTTGTCGCCCAGCACCGGCAGGGCCAGGCGCGGCGGCTCCACCACCCGGGCGCCCAGCGCCTCCAGCGCCGCACGCCACGCGGGCCGCACCCCCGCGTACGGCAGCAGCGCCAGCTCCCGGCCCCGCCACGCCCCGGCCGCCGCACCGCCGGCGGCGGCGGTCCGGCGCAGCACCTCGTGCACGCCCGTCCCCGTCCCGGTGCGGTCGCGCACCGAGCGCTGCGGCTCCAGCGCGTGGAAGGCGGCCCCGAGCCCGCCGGCCCAGCCCGCGTCCGCGCCCTCCACGCTCACCACCGCGGACAGGCAGCCGGTGCGCAGCAACGGCAGCATCAGCAGGGGACGGGAACAGCACGACAGCCCGGGCACGGCCCGCAACCGGGCCACCGCTTCGTCACAGGAGGTGATCACCCCCGCGATTATGGAGACCCGCGACCGGGCCCGCCGCCGCCGCGCACCCCGCCCCGCCCCGCACGTGGCACGCCCCGCCCCCGCCCTCACCCGAACGGAGGAACCCCCCGCGTTGACGGCCCGTCGGCGCCGCTGTCGGCGGCCCGTACTACCGTGCACGAATGGACAGCCGCACCACCCACCGCACCACCCGCGCCGCCGCCGTACCGACCTGGCGGGTCACCGGGACCGCCGGCCTGGAGACCTCCTGGATCGACCTCGGCGCCACCGCCCTGACCGCCCGCGGCCGCGCCGCCGCGGCCGAACCCGCCCCCTACTGGCTCGACTACGAACTCGACACCGGTGACGGCTTCACCACCCGCCGCCTGCACGTCACCGCCCGCACCCCCGACACCACCCGCACCCTCGACCTGCGCCGCGACGAGGCCACCGGCCGCTGGAGCGTCGACGGCACCGAACGCCCCGACCTCACCGGCGCCCTCGACTGCGACCTCGGCCTGTCCCCGCTCACCAACACGCCGCCCGTCCTGCGCCACGCCCTGCACCGGCAGCCCGGCGAGCACCACTTCCTGATGGCCTGGGTGCGCGTGCCCGACCTCGTCGTCGTCCCCTCCCGCCAGACCTACACCCACCTGCGCCGCCACCCGGACGGCCGCGCCACCGTCCGCTACACCAGCGGCGACTACCGGGCGGACCTGCTGCTGGACGCCCACGGCCTGGTCGCCGACTACCCCGGCCTGGCCCACCGCATCGCCTGAAACGGCGCCCGCTACCGGGCGGGCGCCGACCCGCCCCTGCCGCTCCGCGCCCGCACGGAGCCCGCGCCCCGCCACCGCGCCCCCGCACCCCGCGCCTGCCCCGCGCCCGATCCCGCCACCGCGCCTGCCGGGCTTCGTCGTCGGCGAAGCTTTTCCCGACGGATCGTCATATCGTATGCCCGCACGCGTCCTGTACGGAGGAGGCCCCGACCGGGCCCCGCACCGCCGAGGAGACGGCACATGACCCACCTCCGCCGCCGCACCGCCGCGGCCGCGCTCGCCCTCGTGGCCGGCCTGACCGCGGCCGCCGCCACCGCACCGGCACAAGCCGCACCGGCCGCACCCGCCGAAGCCGCGCCGGCCGCCGGCATCCCCCGAGGGCTCGAGAGCTACTACCAGCAGCGCCCGGCCTGGCACAGCTGCGTCCAGGGCCCCCAGGACGAGGACGGCGCCGCCCTGGAACGCGCCGGCGCCCGCTGCGCGGAGGTCACCGTGCCGCTGGACTACGCCGACCCCCGCGGACGCACCGTCACCCTCGCCCTCTCCCGGATCGCGGCCACCGACACCCGCCACCGGATCGGCACGCTGCTGCTCAACGACGGCGGCCCCGGCAGCCCCACCCTCGGCGCGCCGCCCCGGGTGCACGCCGCGCTCAAGGACACCGCCGCCCGCTTCGACATCGTCGGACTGGACACCCGCTTCACCGGCCGCAGCGCCCCCCTCGACTGCCACTGGCCGATCGGCTACGACATCACCTCCGCCGGCACCACCCGGGCCTCCTACGAACGCCAGGTCGTCTTCCAGCGCGACCTCGCGACCCGCTGCCGCTCGGCGGCCGGCGACCTGCCGGCGCACGCGGGCACCCGCGACCAGGCCCGGGACCTGGACGTCGTGCGCGGCGCCCTCGGCGAACGCCGGATCTCCTACCTCGGCCTGTCCTACGGCAGCTACCTCGGCACCGTGTACACCCAGATGTTCCCCGGCCGCTACGACCGCATGGTCCTGGACAGCGCACCGAACCCGGCCCACGCCGGACCGGAGCTGCTCCCCAACATGGCACCGGAGAACGAGCGGGCGATCGCCGACTGGGCGCAGTGGGCGGCGGCCCGCCACGACACCTACGGGCTCGGCCGCACCCGCGAGGAGGTGCTCGCCGGGATCCTGCGCACCATCGAGGCCGCCGGGGCGCGCCCGCTCGTCCTCGGCACCGGCGCGGACGCCTTCGAACTCGACGACACCCGGGTGCCGATGATGCTGTTCGGGAACATCTCGGGCGACTCCGACGCCGAACGCGCCGCCCTCGCCGAACTCATGGCGCAGCTCGCCCAGGCCGCCCAGGGCCGCCCGGTCACCCCCTCGGACGCGACCACCGCCATGCTCCGCTTCCTGTACACCCCGCAGGGATCGCAGCTCGGCAGCATCTCCCAGGCCATCATGTGCGCGGACGGCACCGCGCCGCGCGACCCCGAGGACTACTGGCGCCGGATCGAGCGCGACCGCGCCCGCTACCCACTGTCCGCCCCGCTGCTCGACAACATCTCCCCGTGCGCCTTCCTGGACCCCCCGCGCGAGGCGCCCACCGAGGTGCGCCGCGGCGCCCGGGCCCTGATCCTCTCCGCCACCGGCGACCCGCGCACCCCCCACCGCGACAGCGTCGCCCTGCACGCGATGCTCCCCGGCTCCCGGCTGCTCACCCTGCAGGGCGCCAACCAGCACGGCCTGTACGGGACGTACGGCAACGCGTGCCTGGACGACGCCGTCAACGCCTACCTGGCCGGCGGACGCCTGCCGGAGGCCGACCTGACCTGCACCAAGGCGTAGCCGCGAGGCACCCCGGCCGGGACACCCCCCGGCCGGGACGCCCGGCCTGCCCCCGCGGGTAGAACACGGACAGCGTGCACCCGGCGACGGTCGACGGCACGTGCCACGACCCCGCCGGAGCGTGCAGGAACGCCCCGGCGGGGTGGTCGCGCGCCCCGTCGTTGAACGTCCCCGCCACCACGAACACCTCCTCCGGGCCCGGCTCGTGGACACCGCGCCCCGACCAGCGCGAACCCGCCGCCATCTCCAGCACATGGGCCTGCGCACCGTCCGCCCCCCCGCCACAGGGCACGCAGCCGGATGCCGGGGAACAACGCGCGGACGGGCGCGTCGTCGAGCGACGCGCAGGTGCGGCCCTCCTGGGCCAGGATCTCCGGGTCCATGCCCCCACCGTGCCCGCCCCGGCACCGCCCGGACAGGCCACGGCGCGACACCCCGGGGTGCATTCCTGCCGTGCACCGCGTGGCCGCCCTGGTGCGGCCCGTGCAGTCGACCTTCGAACTCGGCTGCGCCGCCGAGGTCTTCGGCACCCCTTGAGCCGTACGGCCAGGTACGAACCGGGCGGCCCGGCCGCGCGGGCCGGCGACACCCGAACACCGATGGCGTGACCGGCCGGCGGGCGGACACGGGCGCCGGCGGACGGCAGGGGAGCGGGCACCGTGCGGGCGATCCGTTCTCCGGCCTCCCGGCCCCGGCTCAGGGGCCGTAGGCACTCAGGAAGACGTCCACCGCCTCGGCGGCCGCCTCCCGCCGGTCCGCGTCCGGCCGCAGGTCCAGGGCACCGGTGAGCAGGGAGAGGAGGTGGCAGGCGGCGCGGTCGGGGTCGCAGGGGCGCAGCCGGCCGGCCAGGACGAGGCGGGCCAGGCGGTCGGCGAGGGCGGCGTGCGGGCGCAGCAGGACGCGCTCGCGCACCGCGGCCGCGAGGTCGGGGAACTGCACCGCCTGGGCACAGGCCAACTGCCGTACCGTGCGGGCCTCCTGGTCGCAGGTGGCCGACAGCAGGGCGTGCGCGGCCGCGGTGAGGGCCGGCCGCAGGTCGTCCGGACCGGGTGCCGTCCGCAGCGGTTCGACGGCGCTCACCGCCCGGGCGCCGACGCGCTCGGCCGCCGCCTCGACGGCCTCGCGGTAGAGGCTCTCCTTGTCGGCCAGGTGGCTGTAGACGGTCGGCTTGGCCACCCCCGCCTCACCCGCGATCTCCTGCACGCACGCCTGCGCGTAGCCGCGCCGCGCGAAGACCGCGAACGCGCCGTCCAGGATCGCCTGCCGCCGCTCGATCCGGCCACGGCCCGTACGCCCGGCGCCGGTTGACACGTCTGAACTCACCGGTTCAGTCTAAAGCCAGAACCGACAAGACAAGTTTTCTGAACCAGCTAGTTCAAGGAGAGTCGCGTGATCGTCCACATGCTGCGCTTCGCGTTCAAGGAGACCGCCACCGAGGAGGACCGCGAGCGCGTCCTCGCCGCCATGCGCCGCACCGCCTCCGTCGAATCGGTGGCCTTCTCGACGGTCGGCCACAGCCTCGACACCGATGGCGGGTACACCCATGCCTACTGCGTCGCCATCCCCGACCTGCCGGCCCTGCGCCGGTACATGCACGACCCCGTCCACCTCGCCGGGGACCCGCAGATCCTGCCGTACCTGGCCCGCATCGCCATCGGCCCCGACCTGTCCGACGACCCCACCCCCGGCCTCGCCGACCGGATCCTCGCCCTGCACGAGGAGAAGGTCGCGCTCTACCCGCAGTGGGGCGCCGAACTCGCCCCGCTGCTCGCCGCCTGACCGCCCGCCGCCTGACCGCCCGCCGCCCGCCCGTGCTGCGGGAACGGGCGGTGGGGGAGGGCGAGTTGGCCCCGGCGCCGCATCGGCGCCGGGGCCCGCGTCACCCGATCGGGTGGCGGGGGTCGCCGTTACCCGTGCCGTGACGGGTGCGTGGGTAGCGTCGGGCCATGATCGTGGAGTCGTCAAACGCCCTGACGCACCGACGATTTGGCTTATTGTCATAGAAGTAAAGAGGCATCGTCGCATGGCAGAGAAGCGCCTGAAGTCCTGGGGCAACAACCGCTCCGGCCAGCTCGGGGACGGCACCTGGGCCGACCTCCGCACCACGGCCACCGCCGTGCTCGGGCTCACCAGCACCGACGTGGTGAAGATCGCCGCCGGCGGCTTCGGCCCCGCCGCCGGCCACGGGCTCGCCCTGCTCGCCGACCGCACGGTGCAGTCCTGGGGCGTCAACGGCGCGGGCCAGCTCGGCGACGGCACGGTGTTCAGCCACAACGCCCCCGGCCAGGTCGTCAACCTCGCCGACGCCGTCGAGATCGCCGCCGGCGGCGCCCACAGCCTCGCCCTGCTCGCCGACGGCACGGTCATGGCCTGGGGCCAGAACAAGTACGGCCAGCTCGGCAACGGCACCAGCGCCGACAGCAGCGTCCCCACCCGGGTCGAGGGCCTCAACAGGATCGTCGCCATCGCCGCCGGCCTGCACCACAGCCTGGCCCTGCGCGAGGACGGCACCGTCTGGTCCTGGGGCTACAACTTCAACGGCCAGCTCGGCGACGGCACGTCCACCAACCGCGGCATCCCCGCACCGGTCACCGGCCTGACCGGGGTCAGCCTGATCGCCGCCGGCGCCGGCCACAACCTCGCCCTCGTCGGCAAACCCGGCACCGGCGCCACCGTCAAGGCCTGGGGCTACAACGCCACCGGCCAGCTCGGCGACAACACCACCATCAACCGCTTCACCCCGGTCACCACCCAGGCGACCTGGAGCGGCGGCGTCACCCGGATCGCGGCCGGCTGCAACCACAGCATGGCCGTCGTCGACGACGAGAACCGCCTCAAGGCCTGGGGCCAGAACACCGCCGGCCAGCTCGGCGACGGCACCACCGTCTTCCGCGTCGTGCCCGTCACCGTCCCGGGCCTGACGGGCGTACGGCTGGTGGCCGGCGGCCGCGAGCACACCGTCGCCCTGTCCGGCACCAGCACCGTGCACTCCTGGGGCAGCAACGGCTCCGGCCAGCTCGGCGACGGCACCACCACCGACAGCAGCACCCCGGTGCCCACCCTCACCGCGCTCACCGGCATCGACAAGCTCGCCGCCCCCGTCGGCGGCGACTTCAGCCTGGCCAACTGAGGGCGCCTCAACCGTGCCCGGCCGTCCCTCCTGTCACAATGCGCGTGAACGTTTCGTAGCCGACACCATGCAGACAGTGAGGTAGTCATGTCGAAGGTCAAGCTGAGCACCAGCCACGGCGACATCGTTCTCCGGCTCGACGCGGAGAAGGCCCCGGCCACGGTGGAGAACTTCCTCCAGTACGTCCGGGACGGCTTCTACGACGGGACGGTGTTCCACCGGGTGATCAACGGGTTCATGGTCCAGGGCGGCGGCATGGAGCCCGGCCTGAGGCAGAAGAAGACCCGCGGCCCCATCCAGAACGAGGCCGACAACGGGCTGAAGAACACCGAGTACACCGTGGCGATGGCCCGCACGGGGGACCCGCACTCGGCCACCGCCCAGTTCTTCATCAACGTCGCCGACAACGGCTTCCTGAACCACAGCGGCAAGAACCCCCAGGGCTGGGGCTACGCCGTCTTCGGCGAGGTCGTCGAGGGCCAGGACGTCGTCGACACCATCAAGGCCGTGCCCACGGGCTCCAAGAGCGGCCACCAGGACGTCCCCAAGGAGGACGTGCTCCTCGTGAAGGCCGAGGTCGTCGAGTAGGAGGACGCTACGGAGTGGGAAGTCGGCCCGGCCGACTAACCCCACCCCCGCCGGCCCCCCAGC
>NZ_JBEXJK010000249.1:0-12507 GCF_040609095.1 Kitasatospora sp. NPDC004799 | reverse complement strand
TCCGATCTGTGGCCGAGGCCTGCGGCGCCCCCGTCCCCGTGCTGCTGCTCGACCGGTCCACAGGGCTTGCCGGGCGCTCGCGCCGTCAGGCGGTGTCACCGCCCGCCGAACAGCCCTCGTCAGACGGCCAGCGACTGGCCCGGGAAGATCAGGTCCGGGTCGCCGCCGATGACGCGCACGTTGTTCCGGTACAGGCTGTCCGTGTCGGTGCCGAACTTGGCCGCGATGTCGCTCAGGGTGTCACCGCTCCGGACGGTGTAGCTGCCCGTGGCGGTGTTCTTCGGCGCGACCGGCGCGACCGGCGCGACCGGTGCCACCGGCGCGGACTGCGCCGGCCTGGCCGAGGGCTGCCCCTTGGGCGCCTGCTGCTTGGCCACCGGTTTGGCGGCGGGGGCGGCGGCGGGCTTCGCCGCCTTCGTGCTCGGCTTGGCCGGCTTCGCCGCCTTGGCCGCCGTGCCGCCGGAGGTGTCGGCCGGGGCACCGCCCCTGCCCAGCCCCGCCTTCTGCGAGCAGACCGGCCAGGCGCCCGGGCCCTGCGAGGCGAGGACCTTCTCCGCGACGGCGATCTGCTGTTCCCTGGTCGCCTTGCCGGCGTGGGAGGCGTACGCCGTGCCGCCGTACGCGGCCCAGGTGGACGGGGTGAACTGCAGTCCGCCGTGGAAGCCGTTGCCGGTGCTGATGCTCCAGTTCCCGCCGCTCTCGCACTGGGCGACGGCGTCCCAGGTCGAGGCGGTAGCGGCGGAGGCCGAGGTGGCCGTGACGAGGCCGGCCACCGGCAGGGCCGCGACGGCGGCGCCCGCGATGACCGCCATCCGAACGCGGTGGCGCTTGGCGGTGGCGGTGGTGTCGGTGGCAGCGGCGGTCTCGTGACGGGGATTCATACAGGTCCTCTCGACAAGTCCCGGGCGGGCATGCGGAACCAGGCCCGGGACATGGGCCGGCAGTTTTTCGCTCACCTCACTCGACGGGCGGCCGGACACGTGTCGGACGTGCCGTGCCGCCCCGGTCACCTCCGCACACCGACGGCCTGTTCGAGCCGGCCTCGTCGGCGGGCACCGCCCTCGCGCCGCGGGTCAGTCGGCGGGCAGTGCGTCGGGGTGAACCCGGGTGGCGCTCGTTGCGCCGCCAATGAAGCTAGGGGGCATCACCCGGACGCAGCAAGCAATTCTTGGACCTCGCAGGTCAGTTGACTGTTACCGGCGGTATCAATCAAGAAACCATGCCCGATTTGACCAGTTTTGACCGAATTTTCAAGATCAAATGGTCGAATTCCGTGCCCTCGCTCACACCTATCCCTCCGAGAAAGCTCACACGCCATCCACGGTGAGGAATCGTCAGCTGACGCACCGTCACCGCCACACCCGGAGTTCCCGGTTCCGCACCGCCGCCGAGTGGCATCCGTCACGCCGGACACGGACCGCTGTCGCTACATCACCATCCGTGACGGCCGTCGAGCTCCGCGTCCCGCGCCAACAGCGCCGCCTGGACGCGGTTCTCGCAGCCCAGCTTGGCCAGGATCCGGCTGACGTAGGTCTTCACCGTCGCCTCGCTCATGTGGATCCGCGCCCCCGCGTCGGCGTTGGACAGACCCTCGCCGAGCAGCGCCAACACCTCCAGCTCGCGCGGGGTGAGCACCTCCAGCCGGCGCCGCGCCGCCACGGCGCGGGCGGCCAGCGAGGCGCTGCGCCCGGAGGCCAGCGAGTCGACGATGTGCCGGGTGGCGGCCGGGGACAGGAAGGCGTTGCCGCCCGCCGCCGCCCGGACGGCCTGGATCAGCTCGTGCGGCGCGGTGTCCTTGAGCAGGAAGCCAGCCCCGCCCTCGGTCACGGCGCGCAGGACGTTCTCGCGCTCCCCGAAGGTGGTGAGGATCAACGCCCGCGCGCCGGGGGCGACCTTCGCCAGTTCCCCGAGCGCCGTCAGCCCGTCCATCACCGGCATCTGGATGTCCAGCAGCACCACGTCCACCCGGTGCGCCCGCGCGAGCTCCAGCGCCTCCCGGCCGTCGGCGGCCTCCGCGACCACCTCGATGTCGTCGGCGGAGCCGAGGATCATCCTGATCCCGGCCCGGATCAGCGGCTCGTCGTCGGCGACGAGGACTCGGATCACGCTGGTCATTCCCCTCGAACGGTGCTTCGGCTGCGGCACCATCCTCACATCCCGGCGCGGCCGCTCCGAACCACCCCGATCCGGGCCACCGCGCCGCGAAACCGGTCCGGCCCGCCCCGGTCGGAGCACCCGCCCGCGCACGGGGGCACTCAGACCCGGGCGACGTACTCCTGCTTCTCCACCAACACCCCGTCCCGGAAGCAGAATCGCGCCACGTGCTCCTCGTTCCAGCCGGCCCCGGGCACACCCTTCAGGACGAACCACCGGCACGTCGCGCCCGACGGGATGTCCGGGCCCGTCCCCTCATAGGTCTCGGTGAAGAAGTCGTTGCCGCGCGGCAGCGTCCGCATCACCTCGGACTCCGCGGTGCCGACCCTGATCTGGTCGTACATCGGCTTCTGCACCGTCGCGTCGTCGGTGCCCTTGACGAAGGCGATCACGCCCCAGACCAGCAGGCCGATCACGGTCAGCGCGACCGCGACCACCCCGAGGGCGCAGCCCGTCGCCGGGTTGCGCCGCCGGCGCTCCGTCTCCTCCTCCTCCACCGGCGGCAGGCCGTCCACCATCCAGTCCTCGGCCCCGTCCGCCACCGCCGCGTCCTGCTCCGCCCCTTCGTACGGGAGGACGGCCGCCAGCCGGAAGCCCTGCTCCGGCGTGGGCCCGGCGTGCACCATGCCGCCGACCAGCCGGGCGCGCTCCCGCAGGCCGGTCAGCCCCTGACCGCCGCTGACCGCGGCGCCCGCGCCGACGCGTGCCCCCACGAGCTCCGGCGCGCGGGTGTTGGTCACCTCCACCACCAGCGCGTCCGGCTCGTACCGCAGCGCGACGCCGATCGGCGCGCCGGGGGCGTGCTTGTGCGCGTTGGTGAGCGCCTCCTGCACGATCCGGTACGCCGCGTGGTCGACGGAGGCCGACAGCGGACGCCGCTCGCCCTCCACGGTGAGCGCGATCTCCGTCCCGGCCGCCCGGGAGGACTCCACCAGGGCCCCGACCCCGTCCACCCCGCCCCGGGCCGGCGTCCCGGCGGCGGCGGACGGCCCGGGGGCGGGCGGCAGCGCCGTCGACTCGTCGTGCAGCACCCCGACCACCTCGCGCAGCTCGCGCATCGCCGCGACCGCCGCCTGCCGCAGCACCCCGACCGCCTCGCGCTGCCGGTCGGTGAGCGTCCGGTCCACCTCCAGCGCGCCCGAGTGCACCGAGATCAGCGCCAGCTGGTGGCCCAGGCTGTCGTGCATGTCCTGGGCGATCCGGTGCCGCTCGCGCAGCCGCGCCTGGTGCACCACCATGACCCGCTCGCGCAGCAGCTGCTCGTTGCGCTCGCGCAGCGCGTCCATCAGGGCGCGGCGCTGCGCCCGGTAGCGCCCGTAGAGCCCGGGCAGCACGGCGGCCACCAGGAAGAAGCCGAGCGACAACGGCAGGACCAGCTTCGGCGAGAGCGAGGCGGAGTCCTTCAGTACGGCGGAGTCCTTCAGCACGCCCGTGACGGTGAACAGCAGCCAGCCCACGACGAACGCGCCGACCAGCGACCAGACCCGGCGGATCCGCGCCCCGGCCGTCCACCCCGCGCAGACCAGCAGCAGCATCGGTCCGGCCGACCAGCCAGCGAGGGCCGCGGCGACCAGCAGCACGGTGGCCGGCAGGCCCTTGCGCAGCACCCACGCCGCCGCGACGGCGAGGCCGAAGCACAGCGCGAGGCCGCTGTTGGAGAGCAGCTCCAGCAGGGCCGCGAACCCGCCCATCAGCAGGGCGAGCACCGTCTCGCCCACCACCCGGCGGGGCCGCCAGGGCCCCGGCAGTGCCGTCCGTACCGCTGTCTTCCAGGCCCGCGCGATCGCTTCCACCCGTCGAGGCTAGCGGTCCGGCCGGTACGGCCGCGTCCTCCTTCGTCGCCGCCCCGGGCCGACGAAAGTCGCCTGGCCGGCCCCGCCCGAGGTCCGGCCCGGCGTCGCCCGGTCAGCCGCCCCCTGCGTCGCCCGGCCGCCCCGCCCGGCGGCCGCTCAGCCGACGGCCGTGAGCAGCAGCGCCACGTCGTCCACCCGGCGGCTCGACCCGACCTCGCGCAGCAGCCGCTCGGCCGCCTGCTCCAGCCCCTCCCCCGGCACGGCCCGGGCCAGCGCGGCCCGCAGCCGGTCCACGCCCTGGTCGATCTCCGCCGCCGGGTCCTCCACCAGCCCGTCGGTGTAGAGGGCGAGCACCGCTCCACGGCCCAGCCGCAGGTCGCTGACCGGGTACTCGGCCCGCTCGTCCACTCCGAGCAGCGGCCCGCCCGGGACGTACAGCGCCTCGGCCCGCCCGTCGGGGTGGCGCAGCACCGGCGGGAGGTGCCCGGCCCGGGCGAGCCGGGCGAGGCCGGTGGCCGGGGTCAGCCGGACCAGGCAGCAGCTGGCGAGCAGTCCGGGGTCGAGGTCGAGCAGCAGCCGGTTGGTGCGGGCGAGCACCGCGTCGGGCGGCTCGCCCCCGGTGGCGAAGGCCCGCACGGCGCTGCGCAGCTGCCCCATCGCGGCGGCCGCGCCGACGCTGTGGCCCTCGACGTCGCCGATCACCAGGGTGACGTCCCCGCCGGTGACGATCGCGTCGTACCAGTCGCCGCCGATCTCCATGCCCTGGGTGCCGGGCAGGTAGCGGGCGGTGATCCGGATGCCGGGCACCTCGGGCAGCCGGTGCGGCAGCAGCGCCTGCTGCAGGCCGCGGGCCAGGACGAACTCGGCGTCGTACAGCCGGGCGCGCTCCAGGGCCTGGGCGATGAAGCCGCCGAGCGCGGTGAGCAGGCCGCGCTCCTCCACGGTGAACGGGCGCGACCGGTCGAAGCCGATGATGCAGCTGCCGACCGGCCGCCCGGAGGCGATCAGCGGCAGGAAGGCCCAGGCGCCCATCTCGTCCAGGGCCAGGCCGGGGTAGGTGGCGGCGAGTTCGCGCACCGACTCGAAGAAGATCGGGGTGCCGGTGCTGAGCGTTTCCGCGCCGGGCACCCGGGCGTCGATCGGGGTGTCCTCGAAGGCGTCCAGGAAACCGTCCGGGTAGCCGCTCTGGGAGAGCAGGTGCAGGCGCTGCTCGCGCACCGCGTAGATGGCGAGCTCCTGGCCGCCGAAGGCCGGCAGGATCTCCTCGGCCACCGCCCGGCAGACGTCCCGCACGGTGACCGCCTCGGTGAGCGCGCCGGCCAGCTGGAGCAGGTGGTGGGTGCCGCCCAGCCCGGTGCGGGCGGCGGGCGGCGGGGTGACGGGCGGCTCGACGGCACCCGGCGGCGCCTCGGCCGCGACCACCCGGCCGGTGACGCCGTGCGCGTCCGGATAGAGGGAGAAGGCGAGCCAGCCGTCCGGCGGGCGGGCGGCCAGGAAGGCGGTGGGCCGCTGGGAGAGCATTGCGGCACGGTAGCGGTTCTCGTAGAAGGGGTCGGCGAGCCAGGGCAGCACGTCCCAGGGGTGGTGGCCGAGCAGGTCCTCGCGGCGGGCCCGGAGCAGCGGCTCGGTGGCGCGGTTGGCGTAGGTGATCCGGCCGTCCGGGTCGAGCGAGAACACGCCCTCGCTCAGCCGTTCGACGGCGGCCGCGGCGGCGGTGAGGCTCCGGACGTCCAGCACCGCGCCGACCAGGTGGGTCCGGCCGTCGGAGATCGCCACCGGTACCCGGGCCCACAGCTCCACCGGGTACGGCCGGCCGTCCGGCCCGAGCACCCGGACCCGGGCGGCCAGCACCTCGCCGTGCTCCAGCGCGATCCGGGCGGCGGCCCGGAACTCCGGCAGGTCGCCGGGGGCGACCCGGCGGTTCAGCGCGGCCACCGTGCCGTCGAACTCCCCCGGCCCGAAGCCGAAGATCTCCCGGAACCGCTCGTCGGCGGCGAGCGCCCCGGTGGCCACGTCCCAGTCGAACAGTCCGACCCGGGCGGTCGGCACCGCCGGCGGCGACAGCTCCACCACGGCCACCTCGCCGCCCGGCTCCACCGACTGCCCGGGCTCCGCCAGCCCCGCCAGTTCCTCGCCCAACCGGTCGGCCGCCTCGGCCAGCCGCCGGGCGTCCGACGGCGGCACCCCCTCGTCCGAGGCCGGCCACAGCCCGTTCAGCACCCCGAACCGCTCCCCGCCGTACGCCACCGGCGCGCAGGCGGAGGCGAAGTCGTACGGCAGGCCGACCGCGAGCTGCGGGAAGCGCCGCATGGTGTCCTCGGTGTCGGTCAGGGTGATCACGCGCCCGGTCCGGAAGCAGACCGCCACCGGCAGCGGCCCGGCGGCGGCCACCCGCCGGAACGGGCTGATCACCGCCGGCGGCACGCCCGCGACCGTGCGCAGCACCAGCGAGCGGCGGTCCGGCGAGCGCAGGTACGCCAGCGCGCCGTACGCCCCGGTGGTCCCCACCACCCGGCGCACCGCCCCGGCGAACAGCTCGTCCCGCCGGTGGTCCGCCTGCCGGGCCGTCTCCCGTACGGAGGGCGGGGCCGCCCGGTCCGTCTCCGCACCGGCGCCGGGCTCCCGCGGCCGGTCCGGACCGGGCCTCGCACCAGGGGCCCCATCGGTCGCGTGCGGATGGCGCATGCTCTTTTGCTACGCCCGGCCCGCAACCGTGTCAAGGCGAGCCCGCACCGGCCGCGGAGCCGCCCCGGGCTGCGCCGAGCTGCCCCGCAGGCCGGTGTGCACCAGCATGGACGGCATGCCGAGCGAGTCCCGCCGCACCACCGTGGTCAACCTCAAGGGCCACCTCGACGACCCCGGGTACCGGGACGTCGTCTACGTCGGCCGCGCCGTGCACCGCGGCGGCTGGCACCTCGACGAGTCCCCGCTGCACTGCCCGTTCCGCCCGGGGCCGGACCTCACCCGCGAGCAGATGCTCGTCCGGTACCGCGCCCACCTGCTCGCCCGCCCCGACCTGCTCGCCCTCGTCCCGCCCCTGCGCGGCCGCCGCCTCGGCTGCTGGTGCGCCCCGCTCCCCTGCCACGCCGACGTCCTCGCCGACCTCGCCGACCACCCGCCGGTCTGACGCCGGGGTGGCTCAGAGCCCGGAGAGGTCCACCTCCACCGGGTACGGCGCCACGGCCTTGACCACTCCGGTGAACAGTTCCCCCGCCCGGTACGCGCCCTCGGCCGCGTCCAGCACGTAGGTGTGGACGACCGGCACGCGGCCGACGGACTGCTCGACCCGCCAGTGGAACGGGATGCCCGCCTTGGCGTACTGGTCCAGCTTGACCACCCGGTCGGTGGTCTCCGACCCCGGCGAGACCACCTCGACCAGCAGCAGGACGTGCTCGGGTCTGGTCGGCGACTCGTCGATCGTGTCCGCGCGGTAGACCACCACGTCCGGCCGGCGGTTGTTCAGCGGCACGTCCTGCAGCCGGACGTCGAAGTCGGTGTCGGCGTTCCACTCGACACCGCCCGCCTCGTCCAGGGCGTTGGCCAACAACCGGGCGATCCGGTTGTGCCGCTTGGAGGCGCTCGGGGACACGATCACCATCCCGTCGACGATCTCGATGCCCGCACACTGCTCATCGGTCCAGGAGTCGTACTGCTCACTGGTGATCTGCCGGTGCATCCACTCGGGTGCGATCATCTCGGCCGTCACGGCCTACCTCCCCTGGGCTGCTGGGCGGGTCTCGTGCTATGCCGCACAGCCTAGTACGGCGTTTCGGAGGTTTCGGACGGTTCGGGGACTGTTCGATATTCTCCGGGCGGGTGGCGGCGCGGGGCCGCCGGTGGGGAAGTGGGAGCCGTATGCAGTCGCCGTCGTCCGGGGGGCCCGTGCGCGAGACGTCGTGGCAGTGGGACGAGGAAACGGACGGCGCGGAGGCCACCGGGGACGTGCTCGCGGGCGGCGGGGAGCGCCGGCGGCCGAGCCGGCGGCGGCTGCTGGCCGGGGCCGGGGCGCTCGCGGCGGGCGGGGCCGCCTGGGCGTTCGGCCGTTCGGGTGCCGGCGGGGCCTCCCCCGCACCGGGGCCCGGGCCCACCCCGACCGCGCTGTCCGGGCCGACGCCGATCTGGACCTACCGCGGCCCGGAGCCGATGACCCCGGAGCGGCTCACCGACCCGCCGGGCCGCCCCGTCTACCTCTCCCGGAGCGGCCTGCAGGTCCTCGACCCCGCCCGGGGCACCGCCGGCCGGCTGCTGGTCTTCGACCCGCCGACCTCCCGGAGCTGGCCCAGCGACCTCGACATGCTCGGCAAGGTCGTGATTGGCCCCGACCACCTGTTCGCCACCACCTACGAGGGCCACCTCGACGCCCGGCACTTCACCGACCCGGCCGGCGACTGGAGCCTGCCGCTGCCCGACGAGCTCGAGGGCCGGACCCGCCTCACCGGCTACGACCGCGGCATCCTCTACGGCTGTTCCCGGGGCCGCCCGCAGGCCGACCGGCCGGCGCCGCAGAACCGCCTGTTCGCGCTGCGGGTCGCCGACCGCTCCCTGCTGTGGTCCGTCCCGACCGGGTACGAGGAACAGCCCGTCACGCCCGCCACCGGCTCGGGGAGCCACCTCCTCGTCTGCGTCCGCTTCCTCGGCGGCCGGGCCGAGGTGGTGGCCCGGGACGCCGCCACCGGCCGCGAGCTGTGGACCGCGCCCGGCGACGAGGAGCTGCGCTGGTGCGTCGTCGGCGGGCAGAACGTCTACGTCCCGGACGGCAACGGCGGGGTGCGCATGCTGCGCCCCACCGGCGAGCCGGGCTGGAGCCACTCCCCCGCCCGGGGCGAGTCCTGGCGGGCGCTGCCGCCCCTCCCGTACGGCCCCCAGGTGTTCGTCCCGCGCGACCAGGGCGGCGTCACCTGCCTCGACGCGACCACCGGCGCGGTGCTCTGGTCCTGCCGGCTGCCGTTCCCGCTGGACCGCCGCAGCCGTCCGCTGGTCGCCAACGGCACGCTGTTCGTGCCGGGGACGGCGGTCGGCGGGGTCAGCGCGATCCTCCCCGCGACCGGCGAACTGGGGTGGACCTTCCACGACTCCGGTCCCGGCAAGGACGTCTGGACGCTCGCCTCCGACGGGACGCACCTCGCCGACGGGACGCTCCTCTACGCCGGCCACGACGACGTCCTGCACGCCATCCCCCTGCGCTGAGCGCGCCCCGACGAAACGGCAGGACCGGCCCGATGCAGGTACGCCCGATCTCCCCCGACAACCTGGCCGAGCTGCTCGCCGACCGCATCGCCGCCCTGCCCGACGCCGGCGGCCGGCGCCTGCGGGTCGCCGTGGACGGCGCGGCGGCCGCCCGGCCCGAGGCGCTCGCCGACGCCCTGGTGGAGCCGCTGCGGCTGCGCGGCCACCCGACGCTGCGGGTCTCGGCCTCGGGCTTCCTGCGCCCGGCCTCGATCCGGCTGGAGTACGGCCACCGGGACGCGGACGCGTTCCACGACCTCTGGCTGGACGACGGCGCCCTGGCGCGCGAGGTGCTCGACCCGCTGGAGCCGGGCGGCAGCGGCCGCGTCCTGCCCTCCCTGCGCGACCCGGTCACCGACCGCTCGACCCGCGCCCCGTACACCGAACTCCCGCCCGGCGGCGTGCTGTTGCTGGACGGCGCGCTGCTGCTCGGCCGCTGGCTGCCGCTGGAGCTGACCGTCCACCTGGCGCTCAGCCCGGCGGCGCTGGCCCGCCGCACCCCGGCCGACCAGCAGTGGACACTGCCCGCCTTCGCCCGCTACGAGGCGGAGACCGGGCCCGGAGAGGAGGCCGACGTCACCGTCCGGGTGGACGACCCGCGCCACCCCGCGCTGGTCGAGCGGAGCTGACCTGCGGGGCCGGGCCGCGCTGGCAGTACGGGCACCAGAACACCGCCCGGTCGCGCGGCGGCGCGCCCTGGCGTCCGGTGGCCACGGGGGTGACGCAGCGCGGGCAGGGCCGGCCCGCCCGCCCGTAGACCCAGTGCTGGTAGCCGGGCCGGGTGTCGCCGGTGGTGACGTGGCCGGGGCGCAGCTTGTTGGCCTCCAGCATCTGCCGGGCGCGCTCCACCAGACGGTCGGGGTGCGGGAGTTCACCGACCTCGGTCCACGGGGTGACGCCCGCCACGAAGCACAGCTCGTTGGCGTAGACGTTGCCGATCCCGGCGAGGTTGCGCTGGTCGAGCAGCGCCTCGACGAGCGGGCGGCCCGGGTGGGCGAGGAGCCGGCGGACGGCCTCCACCGGGTCCCAGTCGGGGCCGAGCAGGTCGGGGCCGAGGTGGCCGACGATCCGCCGCTCGTCGGCGGTGCGCAGCAGTTCGACGACGGGCAGCCGGTAGCCGACGGCGGTGCCCCGGTCGGTGCCGAGGACGGCGCGGATCTGCCGGTCCGGGCCGCCGGTCCACCGCTCGCCCGGGCGGTAGACCACCCAGCGGCCGTCCATCCGCAGGTGGGTGTGCAGGGTGAGGCCGCCCTCGAAGCGGGCGAGCAGGTGCTTGCCGCGCGGGACCACCTCCAGCACCCGGCGGCCGGTGAGGTCGGCGGTGGCGTGCGCGGGCACCCGCAGGTCGGCGCTGGTCAGCGGTTGTCCGGCGAGGGCCTCGTGCAAGTGGGCCGCCACGCGGTAGACGGAGTCACCTTCTGGCATGCCTCCATTCTGGTCCGCGCGGCGGCCCGGCGGCTCACCGCCCCCGCCGCCCTACTCCGACTGCCCCGGGGCGCCGTGGGCCTCGCGCACCACGACCACCGGGCAGGGCGCGTGCTCGGTGAGGTGGCGGCTGACCGAACCGAGCAGCACGCCGGAGAAGCCGCCGAGGCCGCGGCTGCCGACGACGAGCAGCGCGGCGCCCTTGGCCGCCTCCAGCAGCGCCTGGGCGGCGTTGCCGGGCATCACGGTCTCGGTGATCCGCACGCCGGCGTCGTCCCCGGCCACCTTGGCGATGGTGTCGCTGAGGGTCTTCCCGGCGAGTTCCTCGGGGTTGAAGGTCTCGACGGTCGGTACGCCCTGCCCGGCCCAGCCGTAGAAGGCCGGGTACTCCCAGGCGGCGATCGCGTGGACGGCTCCGCCGACGGCCTTCGCGTAGTCGATCGCCCAGCGCAGCGCCTGCTCCGAGGCGGGCGAGCCGTCCACGCCGACGACGATCCGGGGATTGGCAGTCATGCCCTTGCTCCTTCGGTTGCTCTGATCGGTCCCGACCGTCCGAACATAGATCAAATCGGACAAACGACCTGCCTCTGCCACGCCGGAAGCGGCCCTCCGCATTCAATTCCAGTGCGGTCGACGGTCGTGACCTGGGAGGATGGCCGAATGCCGAGCAAGCCCCACCGCCGCACCGGCGGCTTCGCCGAGGTCCTGGCCGCCCTGCCGCCGAAGGAGGAGCCCGGGCGCTGGAACCTGGACGACCCGATCGAGAAGGGCGGCTTCGTGGACGCCGGGGGGTGCCGCTGGTGGCTGGCCCGCGGCCCGGTGGAGGAGCGGCTGGCCAGGCGGCTGGCGGCCCACGCGGACGAACTGACCGTGGGGCTGCGGGGCGAGCTGGTGGAGGCCTCCCCGGGCCACTACGTGCCCGCCCTGCTCGCCCCCGAGGAGCGCCCGGCCGCCTGGCGGGAGGCCTGCGAACTGGGGTACCTGGCGTACGAGTTCCGCTCCTCCGAGGGCGACCGGACGCTGCTCTACCTCGTGGTGTCCTGCTGAGCCAATAGGACTCAACTCCGGTAGGCTGCCCAGGAGTTGGCCATCCGCTGGACCTGCCCGGGGGTGAACCCGGTCATGCAGGAGTCGTAGCTGTAGTCCATGAAGTCGTGGATGGGGTCGAGCCCCGCGTCCCTGCAGGTGTCGCGGCCCTCGGGGCAGCCGGAGGCGGCGCTGCGCTCGGCCGGGGTGTCGTCCACGTAGTCGCCCGGGGCCCGGCAGCCGCCCTGGAAGGTGTGGAAGAGGCCGAGCCAGTGGCCGATCTCGTGGGTCGCGGTGTCGCCCTCGTCGTAGTGGGTGGCGCCGCCGCCCGGCAGGGAGGCGTCGAGCACCACCACGCCGTCGTCGACCGGGTTCGCCCGGTACGCGTTCGGGAAGGTCGACCAGCCGAGCAGGGAGTCGCCGAGCCGTGCGGTGTAGAGGTTGAGGGTGCCCTGGTCGCCCTTGCGCAGGGCGCTCTTCATCGCCTGCTCGGCGGACGAGCCCGGGGTCATGCCGGTGTACCAGGAGGCGTTGTCGGTCCAGTCGGTGCCGACCAGCTCGAAGTGGAACGGGCTCACGGCGTTGCCCTCGCCCTGACCGCCGTAGCTCTCGTTGAGGTGGTCGATCTGGCCGGCCACGGCGGCCTGGTCCAGCCGTCCGGCGTCGCCGTCGTGGATCACGTGGAAGTGGACCGGGACGGTGACCGGGGTGGCGGACCTGACCCGGCCGGTACCCAGTCCGGCGAGCCGCCGGTCGAGGTCGGCCTGCATCGCCCGGGCCTCCTCGGCGCTGACCTCGTTCGGGTCCCGGACCGGCCGGCTGCCGGCCGGCAGCCGGGCCGCGGCACCGGCCGCACCGGCGCCATCGTCCGCGTTGTGCTCCT
>NZ_JBEXJK010000248.1:0-12530 GCF_040609095.1 Kitasatospora sp. NPDC004799 | reverse complement strand
GGGACTGGGTGGTCTTCGCCGCCCCGCCGCCTCCGGCCCCGGCGGTCCCGCCGGCCCCGGCGGCCCCGGCGGCCCCGGCGGAGAACCGGCCGCGGCCGGACCGGCCGGCCGGGGCCCGACCGGACTCCGCCGACTCCGCCGACTCCGCCGCGAAGGCGGGCCCGGCCGGATCGGCGGCCCGGCCGGCGCCGGACTTCTTCCTGAATGCGGGCTTCTTCATCGCGGGTCAGCTCCCCGAGCCGTGCTGGTGCGGACGGTAATCCCCAGAGGAGTGGCCGGTGCCGTTGGGGTCGTTCGGGTCGTAGTAGGGCTCGCCCTGCTGCTGGCCGGGCAGCCAGGGCTGCTGCTCCGGCTGCGGCGGGTGTCCGTCGTACCCGTGGGCGTCGTAGCCGTACGGCTGCTGCTCGGGCCGGTACGGCTGCTCGTAGCCCTGCGGCCGGCCGCCGTCGTAGCCGTGGGCCTCGTAGCCCTGGCCGTCGTACCCCTGGCCGCCGTACGGCGCGGCGACCGGCTGCTGGGCCGCGTACTGGTCGTAGCTGTACGGGTCGGCCTGCTGGTACGCCTGGTACGGGTCGGTGTACTGCTCGGCGTCCTGGACGGCGGCGGCCGCCTGGACGGCCCCGGTCATCGGCTCACCGGTCGGCTGCGCCGGGATCGGGCTCGGCCGGTCGTACACCCCGGTCTCGTCGGCACCGCCCTCGGCGCCCTCGGTGCCCTCGCCGCGCTCGGCCATCCGGCGGGCCCGGCGGCTGCCGGGGGCAGGGGCCTGCGCCTGGGCGGCGGCGGCCAGCGCGGCGGCGGCGACCACCTCCTCGGGCAGGTCGTCGTCCTTGTGGCTGCGGCGGCCGGGCAGGGCCAGCACCAGGATGGTGAGGCCGAGCAGCACCTGGGCCCAGATCCAGCCGGTGTGGGCGGCGCCGCCCTCGCGGGTGACGCTCAGCTTCCCGCCGGCGGCCGGGAGCTTGAAGCCCTGCGCCCAGCCGTCGACCGTGGTGGGCTCCAGCGCGGTGCCGTCCACGGTGGCCCGCCACTGCGGCGCGGCGGACTCGGCGAGCCGCAGCACCCGGCCGTCCGGGCCGGCCGGGACGGTGGCGGACAGGTCGCGGGCGCCGGACGGCACGACCACCGGCTTGGCCCCCGGGGCGGTGATCACCGCACGGACCGCGGGGGTGCCGTTGACCTGCCAGAGCGCGGCGGCGCCGTCCTGGTTGGCCTTGACCAGGCCGGGGGTGGTGTCCAGGACGTCCTTGAAGGCGTCGATCACCGGCTGCTGGACCAGCACGTAGGCGATGCCGTAGCCGGCCAGGGCGCTCGCCTGGTCGGCGCCGGAGCCGGCCAGCAGGCTGCCGACCATCTTGTTCAGGCCGTCCTGGGTTCCGGTCGCCGGGTCGACGGTGGACTCGGCCTGGCCGAGCGTCAGACCGGCGCCGCGCAGCACGGTGTAGCGGACCGAACCGCCGCCCTTCTCCCCGGTGACGACCAGGGTGCGGGCCCGGTCGGTGGTGCCGGCCTCCTCGGCGATGAACGCGGGGACCTGGTCGGACCCGCCGCGGTGCAGCGGACCGCCGGCGCCGGTCAGCGCCCACCACAGTCCGGTGCCCAGCGGGGCCAGCACGGCCGCGGCCACCACCAGGGCCGCCACCGGCTGGCGCCAGCCGAAGGCGATCCCGGCCACGCGGGCGTTGGCGCCGTCGGCGCCGATCGCGGCGGCGGCCAGCAGGGCGATCCCGGCGATCAGGGTGGCCGGGCCGGCCCAGGCGGGCACCGCCGGGCCGCCGGAGGCCGGGGTGACGGAGGTGCCCGCCACCGCGACCGAGAAGACCAGGCCGGCGGCGGCCGCGCCCCAGGCCGCGAGCACCGCGCGGCGGCGGTCGGCGCGCAGCAGCGCGGCCAGCGCGGCCAGCACGACACCGGCCGAGAGCCAGATCGGCGGCACCCCGGCGCCGCCCGGGTTGACCAGCAGCAGGCCGGCCGCGCTCGCCCCGGTGCCGTGCAGGCCGGGCAGCCCGGCCTCCAGCAGCAGCCACTGCGGGTGCGACAGCACCTTGAGCGACCACGGGGCCAGCACCGCGACCGGTACGGCCAGGATCACCAGCACGCGCAGGCCGAGCAGCCGCAGCGCGCCGACGCCGGTGCCGAAGGCGCCGCCGCGCAGGATCGCGACGACCAGCGTCGCCAGGCAGAGCGGCACCGCGAGCGCCCAGGTCAGCGGGACGAAGGCGGTGGCCAGGGTGAGCAGCAGGACGGTCATCCAGACCGGGCGCCAGCCCGGCCGGGCGCCCTGGGCGGCGCTCTCCTCGCGGATGCCGAGGCCGGCCGCGACGGCCGCGGCGCGGGCCAGCGGCGGCAGCAGCACGGCGAGCACGGCGGTGCCGATCCGGCCCTGGGCGAGCGCGCCGGTCGCCGCGGGCAGCAGCGCGTAGGTGGCGCTGGCCCAGGCGCGGACCAGCTTGGAGTCCAGCAGCGGCCGGGACACCAGGTAGGCGCTGACCGCGGACAGCGGGACGGCGAGCACCACGAGCAGGGTGAGCGCGAGGTCGGCGTGGTCGAACAGCAGCCAGGAGAGCACCGCGAGCACCCCGAGGTACGGCGGTGCGGCGGCGGTGGAGCCGGTGCCGACCGGGTGCCAGGCGTCCGCGTACATCGACCAGAGGCCGCCGGCCCCGTCGGCCGCGGGCAGCAGGGCGCCGCCGAACAGCGCACCGCTGCCGAGCAGGCTGCGGCAGGCGACCAGGGCGAACACCAGCAGGGCCGCGAACAGCACCGGCGCCGGGCGCCGGGCGAGCTTCTTGAGCAGCGCGAACTGCTCGACGACCAGGTCCTCGGCGTCCTCGTCGCCGCCGGCCTCGACCGAGCCGTGCCGGCCGGTGTCGTCGCCGCCCCCTATCCCGAGCGAGCCGATGACGCCCTCGACCGCCAGCCGGGTGGTGGCGCCGGGGGCCGGGAAGAGCGTGCGGTCGTCCAGCGCGTCCGCCGCCCGGGACCGGGCGCGGCGCTTGCGCGCGGCCAACAGCCGTGGGAAGCGGACGAGTTCGTGGCCGAGCCCGGCGAGTTCGTCGAACGCCTGGCGCGGGTCCTTGCCGAGCAGGTTGGTGACGGCCCGCAGCAGGGTGCCGAGCACCAGCCGCAGCAGGACGTAGGGGAAGAGCGCGCCCTTGGAGTTGGCGAGCAGGGTGTAGACGGCGCCGGCCTTGTCCACCCGGTGCGGGTGGGCGGGGCCGCAGTCGATCGCGCGGCGCTCGCGGGCGGCCGCCTCGGCGTGCCGCAGGACGGCGTCGGGGGCGACCACCACCCGGTGGCCGGCGGCGTTGACCCGCCAGCAGAAGTCGGTGTCGTCCCGCATCAGCGGCAGGGCCCGGTCGAAGCCGCCGAGCTCCTCGAAGACGTCCCGGCGCACCAGCATGCCGGCACTGGAGACGGCGAGCACCGGGCGGACCTGGTCGTGCTGGCCCTGGTCCTGCTCTCGGCGGTCGAGGCCGGTCCAGCGGCGGCCGGAGTGGGCGATCGTCACGCCGACTTCCAGCAGCTGGCGGCGGTCGTACCAGCTGCGCAGCTTGGGGCCGACCACGGCGGCGCTGGGGGTGGAGTCGGCGACCTGGAGCAGCCGGCGCAGCGCGTCGGTCTGCGGCTCGCAGTCGTCGTGCAGCAGCCAGAGCCACTCGACCGGCTCGGTCTCGCGCGGGCCGCCGCGGCCGAGGTCGTCCTCCTGGGCGAGCGGGTCGCCGAAGTCGTCCCAGCCGCCGGTGACCGGGTCGTAGCCGGAGGGGTCGAGCCGGTACGGGAGGTCCTCCGGGCGCAGCGGCGCGCTGCCCGACACGGCCTCGCCGACGGCGGTGCCGAAGCCGGTCCGGCGGCCGAGGACCAGCGGGCCGCTGTCGGGCAGCCAGTCGGCCAGGGTGTCCGCGAGCAGTCGCGGAGAGTTGTCGGTGGATCCGGTGTCGACCGCGAGGATCCGCTGGACCTGGCGGTCCTGACCGAGCAGGCCGGCCAGGGCCTGCGGGAGCCAGCGGGCGCCGTCGTGCGAGACGACCACGGCGGTGACCAGGTGGCGCGGGTAGGCGGGCGGCCGGGAAGCGGTGAAGCCGCTCTGGTGGCTGTAGACGGTCATCGAGTGCGCGGGCCCCAGTTCTCGGTGGACACAGCCGGTGAACGGCAACCGGATGGCGCACCACACTAACGGCTCCGGGTGGCCGCTTCGTCCGGGGTGTGCGTGCGGAGGCGGTGAAGGGTGCTCCGGGAACACGAAAGCGCCCCACCGTCGCGGTGAGGCGCTCGTACGGCCGTGCGGCCGTCCGTCGTTGGCGAAGGGTCAGCGGGGGCCGGGGCCGCCCGGTCAGACCGCGCTCTTCTTGAGCCGACGGCGCTCGCGCTCGGAGAGGCCGCCCCAGATGCCGAAGCGCTCGTCATTGGCGAGGGCGTACTCCAGGCACTCGGAGCGGACCTCGCAGGCGAGGCAGACCTTCTTGGCCTCGCGGGTCGAGCCGCCCTTCTCGGGGAAGAAGGACTCGGGGTCGGTCTGGGCGCACAACGCGCGCTCCTGCCAGCCGAGTTCCTCCTCCTCCTCCGCGATGCCGTCCCCGATCAACAGCTCAAAGAGCTCGCTCATGTGGCGCGCCTCCTCTGCCCCTACTTGGCGTCCCCGTGGTTGCCGTTGCCTCGTGCGGCTGACGACACGAGTGAAATTACAGTTGCGTCACTCTGGCCCAGTCAAGCCGAGCTCTGGTATTGGGGCCGGGATTCACTCCCTGGCACCAAGCCGTTACGAATAGTGTACATATTCGGACACATCGGACCTTCTGCCTCAAGGTCCTGAACGGTGCCGAACCATCCGCAACCATTCACCAGGTGACGCACGGTCACCGCCACAGGCCGGTCATCGGCCTGCCTTCCCGGCGATCTTCCCATCGAAACATAGAGAGTGATGAATCACCCCATCAGGGCAAGATCCGGACCTAACCCACCCGAATGCCGCACGCGGTGGTTTGACACGGCCCCGGCGGATGCGGTCTCCTTTCCCCTATGTCAGAGTTCGCCAGCCCCCGGAGCGGTTCCGCCCTCCGCCGTGCCGTGAACTCTTGTTGTCGCCTCTGTTCCTGCTGTATCTAGGCGCCCGCGTCCCACCGCGCGCCGCCCCCAGGAAGCACAGAGGCCGCCCGCGATTCCCGCCCCAGGACATCCCGGAGCCGGCTGATCCCGACGCCCAGCCGACCCTTCCGAGGACGACTCCCGTGCGCATGATCCGCATCCGCAAGCGGAACCGCGACCGCAACAAGCTCGCCCGCCGCGGCCCCGCCGCCGCCCGTACCGGCACCGTCCGTACCGGCACCCCCGCCGACGCCCGGACCCGCCAGTGGGCCGACGGCCTCAGCGACGTCTCCATCGCGGGCGACCCGCTCGCCTTCCCGCACCTGGCCCGCACCGACCTGCCGACCCACCCCAGCACCGTCGCCGAGTACGCCCGGCTGGTGCGCGAGATCGCCGCCGACCGCGCCCGCTGGGAGCCGCTGGTCCGCTACGACGCGCTGACCCGCTGGTACGCCCGGCTGGAGACCGGCCCCGGCTACGAGGTCTGGCTGCTCAGCTGGCTGCCCGGCCAGTCCAGCGGCTTCCACGACCACGGCGAGTCCTCCGGCGTGATGAGCGTCGTCCAGGGCGAGCTGATCGAGCGCTCCCTCACCCACGCCGGCGAGAAGGTACGTGTGCTGCGACCCGGCGGGATGGGGGTCCCCCCGGCCGGAGGCTGGGGGAGGGTGTTCTCCTCCGGCTACCTGCACGAGGTCGTCAACGGCGCGCTCGAACCCGCCGTCTCCATCCACCTCTACGCCCCGGGCCTGACCGAGATGAACCAGTACGGCGCCACCGCCGTCCCGGAGCAGCACCCGGAGCCCCAGGCGGAGCGGCAGGCGCAGGCCGGGTCGCACTGATCACGGGCTGACGGGGAGTCGGACCGTGGCAGGATGAACCCCATGCGCATCGTGGCACTGGCAGGCGGAATCGGCGGAGCGCGCTTCCTGCGCGGGCTCCGCGCGGCGGTCGGACCGCAGGACGAGATCACCGTCATCGGCAACACCGGCGACGACATCCACCTCTACGGCCTCAAGGTCTGTCCCGACCTCGACACCGTGATGTACACCCTCGGCGGCGGCATCCACGAGGAGCAGGGCTGGGGCCGCACCGACGAGACCTGGTCCATCAAGGCCGAGATGAAGGAGTACGGCGTCGGCCCCGAGTGGTTCGGGCTCGGCGACCGGGACTTCGCCACCCACCTCGTGCGCAGCCAGATGCTCACCGCCGGGTACACCCTCAGTCAGGTCACCGAGGCGCTGTGCGTGCGCTGGAAGCCGGGCGTGCGGCTGCTGCCGATGAGCGACGACCGGGTCGAGACCCACGTGCGGATCACCGACGAGCAGGGCAGCCGGGCGGTCCACTTCCAGGAGTACTGGGTCAGGCTGCACGCCGAGGTGGACGCCGAGGCGATCGTCCCGGTCGGCGCGGACACCGCCAAGCCCGCCCCCGGCGTGCTGGAGGCGATCGCCGAGGCGGACGTCATCCTCTTCCCGCCGTCCAACCCGGTGGTCTCGATCGGCACCATCCTCGCCGTGCCCGGCATCCGGGAGGCGGTCGCCGCCGCGCCCGCTCCGGTGGTCGGGCTCTCCCCGATCATCGGCGGGGCGCCGGTGCGCGGCATGGCCGACAAGGTGCTCGCCGCCGTCGGCGTCGAGGCCACCGCGGAGGCGGTCGCGCTCGACTACGGTTCCGCGCTGCTCGACGGCTGGCTGGTGGACACCGTGGACGAGGCCTCGGTGGCCGCCGTCGAGGCCGCCGGGATCGCCTGCCGGGCCGTCCCGCTGCTGATGACCGACGTCGAGGCGACCGCCGAGATGGCGCGCACGGCGCTGGCGCTGGCCGAGCAGGTGCGCAAGTGACGCTGGAGATCCTCGGCGTCGACGGGCTCCCCGAGATCGAGGCCGGGGCGGACCTGGGCGAGCTCCTCGCCAAGGCCGGGACGTACCGGGACGGCGACATCCTGCTGGTCACCTCGAAGATCGTCAGCAAGGCCGAGGGCCGGCTGCTGCACGCCGCCGACCGCGAGGCCGCGATCGACGCCGAGACCGTCCGGCTGGTCGCCCGGCGCGGGCCGGTCCGGATCGTCGAGAACCGCAACGGCTTCGTCATGGCCGCCGCCGGGGTCGACGCCTCCAACACCGCCCCCGGCACCGTGCTGCTGCTGCCCGAGGACCCGGACGCCTCCGCCCGGGCGCTGCGGGCCCGGCTCCAGCAGCTCACCGGCCGACGGCTCGCCGTCGTCGTCACCGACACCTTCGGCCGGCCCTGGCGCAACGGGCTGACCGACGTGGCGATCGGTGCCGCGGGGCTCTCCGTCCTGGAGGACCACCGGGGCCGCACCGACGGGCACGGCAACACGCTGGAGATGACCGTCACCGCGACGGCCGACGAACTCGCCGCCGCCGCCGACCTGGTGAAGGGCAAGGCCACCGGCGTCCCGGTGGCGGTCGTGCGCGGACTCGGCCACCTCGTCATCGCCGAGGACGGCGAGGGCGTCCGGCCGCTGGTCCGGCCCTCCGTGGACGACATGTTCCGGCTCGGCACCTCCGAGGCGCTGCGGCAGGCCGTCACCCTGCGGCGCACCGTCCGCTCCTTCACCGCCGAGCCGGTCGACCCGGCCGCCGTCCGCCGCGCCGTCGCGGCCGCCGTCACCGCGCCCGCCCCGCACCACACCACGCCGTGGCGGTTCGTGCTGCTGGAGTCGGCCGACACCCGGGTCCGGCTGCTCGACGCGATGCTCGCCGCCTGGCAGCGCGACCTGCGCGAACTCGACGGCTGGGACGAGGAGAGGATCGCCCGGCGCACCGCCCGCGGCGACGTCCTGCGCGACGCCCCGTACCTGGTGGTGCCCTGCCTGGTGACGGACGGCTCGCACGACTACCCCGACCCTCGCCGGGCCGCCGCCGAACGGGAGATGTTCACCGTCGCCGCCGGCGCCGCCGTGCAGAACCTGCTGGTCGCGCTCACCGGCGAGGGCTACGGCTCGGCCTGGGTCTCGTCCACCATGTTCTGCCGCGACACCGTCCGCGCGGCCCTGGACCTCCCGGACGACTGGGACCCGATGGGCGCCGTCGCAATCGGCCGCCCCGCCGAACCGCCCAAGGCCCGCCCGGAGCGCAGCGCCGACGCCTTCATCGAGGTGCGGTAGGGCGTCGGCCCGACGGCCCGGGCCACCGCGGTCAGCGGTGGCGGTGGTCGTTGGGGGTGAGGCGGGGGCCGTAGCGGGGGGCGCGGGCGCCGGTGGCGGCCAGCAGGCGGCAGACGCGGTGGCGGTGGGGACGGTAGGGCTCCAGCAGCGCGAGCATCTGGGCGTCGTCGCTGCGGGCGCGGCCGGCCAGGGCCCAGCCGACCAGATTGGGCAGGTGGAAGTCCCCGACCGAGACCGCGTCCGCGTCGCCGTTGCTGCGCTGCAGGGTCTCGGCGGCCGTCCAGACCCCGATGCCCGGGACGGCGGTGAGCCGGGCGAAGGCCTCCTCGTGGCCCATCGCCGAGGCCTCCTCCAGCCGCGGCGCCAGCCGGACCGCCCGGACGACCGTCGCGGACCGCTTCGGGTCCACGCCCGCCCGGTGCCACTCCCAGCTCGGCACCAGCGCCCATTCGCGGGCCGACGGCGCCACCCGCATGCCCTCGGCCGGGCCCGGCGCCGGCGTGCCGAAGTCGCGCAGCAGGGTGCGCCAGGCGCGGTAGGCCTCGTCCGTGGTGACCTTCTGCTCCAGGATCGCCGGGACCAGCGACTCCAGCACCAGGCCCGTCCTGGCCAGCCGGACCCCGGCGGTGCGGCGCTGGGCGTCCCGCAGCGGGCCGGGCGGCAGCACCAGCGCCTCCGGGGCGTCCTCGGCGCCGAGCAGGACGGGGAGGCGGTCGAGCAGCCAGTCCGCGCCCGGGCCCCAGGCGCTCGCCTCGACCTCGCCGGCGGCCGGACGCGGCAGCACCCGCAGGGTGCCGACGCCGGCCGGGGTGCGGGAGGCGCGCCAGACGGCGCCGTCGCCGGTGCTGCGGTACGCCGGGTCGGCCGGGCCGCGGCGCAGCGGGAGCAGGGTGCGGGCGACGTCCAGCGGGAAGCCCGGGCGCCAGCGCCGTACCGCTTCCACCGCTGCCACCTCCCTGTGCCGCCTCCCTGAGCCGTCTCCGGATATGAACGATACGCGGAGGGTCGGACAGCCCGGCGGGGCGGCGGGCGGGCGCGGGTCAGCGGGCCTGGAGGCGGGCCGCCGCGGTGCGCAGCTCGGGCAGCCGGGCGTACAGGGCGGTGCCCGGGCACTCGGTGGCGAAGCCGTCGCGGTGGCCGGAGACGGCGTCGAACTCGACGGCGGTGCCCTTGGGGTAGCGGCTGGCGTCCGAGGAGGAGACGAGCGTGGTGCGGCCGTCGGCGGGCTGGGCGGTGAGGCCGAGCTTCCAGGCGGCGAGGGCGGCGAGGCCGTCGAGGAGGGGCCGGGGCGGCCGGTCGTCGACGTAGGTGCCGATCGCGGCGACGCCGGAGGAGTCGGTGTTGAAGCCGAGGGTGTGGGCGCCGTGGACGGGCTGGTCGACGCCGCCGGCCCGGCCCTCGTAGACGGTGCCGCAGCGGTCGACCAGGAAGTTGTAGCCGATGTCCCGCCAGCCGCTGGTCTGCACGTGGTACTGGTAGATCGCCCGGATCACCCGCGGTGCGTCGGCGCAGGCGTAGTCGGTGGCGGTGGCGGTGTGGTGGACGAAGACCGCGCGGACCGGGCCGGTGTACTCGAGCTCCGGGTCGCGCAGGGACTCGTCGGCGCCCCAGCCGGCCCGGGTGACGATCCGCGGGCGCGGGGCCCGGCCGTCGGCGGGCCCGGCGAACGGCCCGACCGACGGTCCCCCGGACGGCCCGAACGGCGGCGTCGGCGGCCCGACGGGCGGCTCCGCGGGCAGCGTCCGGACGCCCGCGGAGGCCGCGCCGGGCCCCGGGTCGACCAGGTCGAGCCGCAGCCCGGACGGCACTCCGGCGGGCCCGGGCCGGACCTCGACCGCGACGCCGTCGCTGCGGCCGGTCCACAGCGGGGCGGTGGCGCCGTGCGCCACCCGGTCGGGCCCGTCCTGGGCGTCGGCCTCCAGCCGGTGCCAGCCGCTCCACCGGCCGGTGCCCGCGTCCCGGGTACGGACCCGGACCACCGCGCCGGCCAGCGCGTCCGCCGGGCCGTCCCAGCCGAGGCCGAGGAGGTCGAACGGCGCGGTGCCGCGCGGGGCGAGGACGGCGCCGGCGGGCAGCGGGAGCGTGGTGGTCGAGCCGCCGCCGGCGACGTCACGGCGCTGCGGGGCCGGCGAGGGGGTCGCGGTGGCGGCGGGCTGGAGGAGCAGGGCGGCGGTGCAGCCGGCGAGCAGGGCGGCCGGGAACGAGAGGCGCATGAACCGGATCGTCGCCGCAAACCGGGCCGCCCGCCACGCCGCCGCGCACCCGTTCGGCCGCCCCTCCCGGCCTCCCGCCCGAAGGCCTTAGGCTGGGGCGCACCATGACTGCGCCTTTCGCTGCCGATGCCCGCACCCCCGTCGAGCTGCTGCACGCATTCCTGCGCGGCGGCACCCCTTCGGTCGATCCCGCGGCCCCGCTGGTCACCTTCTACGACGACGCCACCGGCGAACGGGTGGAGCTGTCCGCCCGCACCTTCGACAACTGGGTGGCCAAGACCGCCAACCTCCTCCAGGACGAGCTGAACGCCGGCCCCGGCGACCGGGCGGCGCTGCTGCTGCCCGCCCACTGGCAGAGCGCCGTCTGGCTGCTGGCCTGCTGGTCGGTCGGGGTGACGGCGGTGCCGGGCGGCGACCCGGCCGCCGCCGACCTGGTGGTCAGCGGCCCGGACGGCCTGGAGGCCGCCCAGGCCTGCGAGGGCGAGCGGGTCGCGCTCGCCCTGCGCCCGCTCGGCGGGCGCTTCCCGCAGCGCCCGGACGGCTTCCTCGACTACGCCGCCGAGGTGCCCGGCCAGGGCGACCGCTTCGCGCCGTACTCCCCCGTCGCCCCGGACGGGCAGGCGCTGGAGACCGCGGTGGACGGGCTGCCACTGAAGCTGACGGGCGAGCAGACCGTGGCACTGGCCCGGGAGGGCGCCGTCCGGCTCGGCCTGCAGCCCGGCGACCGGGTGCTCTCCACCCTCTCGTTCGACGACTGGACCGGCCTGGAGGCCGGTCTGCTGGCGCCGCTGGCGGCCGGCGCCTCGGTGGTGCTCTGCCGCAACTCGCAGGCGCTGGAGGCCGCCCAGTGGGAGAAGCGGGTGGAATCCGAACGGGTGACACTGCGCCTCGGCTAACCCCCGAGCGGGGCCCGGCGGGTAGGGATCCCTGCCATGGCCGAGGACACCGAGCACCCCCCGACCGCCACGCCTCCCCCGGGGGGCACTCCCCCCACGGACGCTCCCCCGAGCGGGACCGGACGCCCGCGACGGCGCCGGCGGTGGTTGATGATCACCGCCGGCGCCGTCGCGTTCCTGCTGGTCGCCACCGGGGCGCTGCTCTGGATCGCCTACCGCACGCTGGACGGCAACATCCGCACCGACTCGGCCACCGACCGGCTGCTCGCCAAGCTGGAGGCCGAGCGGCCGAGCCGCACCGCCGGGGCCCGGGGCGCCGAGAACATCCTGCTGATCGGCAGCGACGACCGCTCCGGCGCGAACGGCTCGTACGGCGGCGAGGCGGGCACCCAGCGCTCGGACACCACGATCCTGCTGCACCTGGCCGCCGACCGGCGGCACGCGACGGCGGTCTCCGTCCCGCGCGACGTCATGGTCACCGTGCCCGCCTGCGAGCGGCCGGACGGCACCCGCAGCAGGCCGGCCCTGATGCAGTTCAACCGGGCCTTCGAGACGGGCGGTCCGGCCTGCTCGATCCGGACCGTCGAGCAGCTGAGCGGCATCCGGGTCGACCACTACGTGATCCTCGACTTCAGCGGCTTCAAGACGATGGTGGACACCATCGGCGGGGTCGAGGTGTGCGTGCCGCAGCCGATCCACGACAAGGACGCCAAGCTCGACCTGCCCGCCGGCCGGCACACCCTGCGCGGCGAGCAGGCGCTCGGCTACGTCCGGGTCCGGGAGAGCCTGGGCGACGGCAGCGACACCCAACGCATGGGCCGCCAGCAGCAGTTCCTGGCCGCGCTGGTCCGCAAGGTGCAGTCGCAGGGCGTGCTGCTGAACCCGGCGAAGTTGTGGCCGGTGCTGGACGCCGCGACCTCCTCCGTCCGGGCGGACGGCGGGCTGTCCTCGCTCGGCGCGCTGTACGGCCTCACCCAGGATCTGCGCGGCGTCCCCTCGGCGGACGTGGTCCTGCTGACCGCGCCGCGCCGCCCGTACCGCTACGACTCGGACCGGGACGAGTTCGTGCAGCCGCAGACCGGCCAGCTGTTCGCGGCGCTGCGGGACGACCGGCCGGTCGCCGTCCGGCCGCCCGGGTCCACGCCCGCGCCGGGGGCGGCGCCCGGGGCGAGCCCCGCCGCGGCGGCCGGTCCGCGGCCGTCGGCC
>NZ_JBEXJK010000247.1:0-12539 GCF_040609095.1 Kitasatospora sp. NPDC004799 | reverse complement strand
GTGGGTGATCTCGGTGAGTTGGGCGAGAGTGTGCCGTCGTTGGTGGCGGTGGAGTTCGGTGCGGCCGGTGATGCTGGTGCTGCGGGCCCGTGAGCTGGAGGTGCTCGGCCACCCGGACGCCGACCGGCTGTGGAAGCGGGTCGCCGAGCGGGCCGGGGCGGCGGACTTCGTCCACCCGGAGAGCGCCGAACTGGGCGGCCCCGAGCGGCTGCGCGCCGAACTCGCCGAGCAGCGCGCCCACGAGGCGCTCCAGCGGGACGCGGCCGCCGAGGGCAAGGCGGGGCTGCTGGCCGCCGCCGAGCTGTTCGAGCAGGCGGGGCTGGCCGGCTCGGCGCTGATGTGCCGGACCCGGGCGCTGATCACGGACCTGGACGAGGACGGCGAGAGAGCCCCGCGGGACGGCGAGGGCTCCCCGCGTGGCGGCGAGGGTTCCTCGGCCGACGACCACGGCTCCCCGCGTGGCGGCGAGGCCTCCCCGGGCGACGGCGACGGCTCCCCGGACGGTCCGGCCGGCCCGGGTGAGGGGAGCAGCGAGGGCGGCGAGCCCGACGGCCGCCCCGCCCGGCCCGCCGACTGGGCGGCGCTCGACGCGGCGCTCGCCCGGGCCGAGGAGCTGCGCGCCGGCGGCGAACTGACCGACGACGATTACCTGATCGTGCTGCAGACCCGCGCCTACGCCGCCCACCACGACCTGGTCGAGGCGCTGCCCGAGCCCGCCGCCGAGGTGGCCGGGCGCTTCGAGGCGGCGGTCAGGGACTACCGGCGGACGGCCGAGGAGCTCGGCTCCGTGCGGCGGGCCGCCACCTCCCGGCAGTACACCGCGGACGCCGCCGCCCGGGAGGGCCGGCTGCCCGAGGCGGAGGCCGAACTGCGCGAGGTGCTGGCCCGGTTGGACGCCGCCGAGCTGCCCTGGCACACCCCGCGGGTGCTCGGTCTGCTGGGCCAGGTGCTGCTGCAGAGCGGGCAGCCGGGCGAGGCGGCCGAGGTGTTCCACCGGGCGCTGGCCGAGGCCGTGCGCTGGGGCGACGACTCCTACCCGTACGCGCCGACGTACATGATGCTCGGTCACGCCTGCCTCCGGTCCGGCGACCTCGGCGGGGCGGTCCGCGCGCTGTCGGAGGCGGCCGCGCGCTACGACCGCAAGGGCGCGGAGGCGGTCGAGGAGGCCGCCCAGGTGCGCCTGCAACTGGCCGACGTGCTGCGCGACACCGGCCGGGCGGCGGACGCGGTGGCCGTGCTGGAGTCGGTGCTGCTGGACGCGTCGGCGGCCCGGCTGGACGTCCGGATGCTCGCCCAGACCCGGCTGGACCTCGCCCGGGGCCTGACCGAGCTGGAGGAGTACCGGGACGCCGCCGAGGAGTACCTGCGGCTGGCCGACGCGGTGGCCGGCTGGGAGGACCAGGAGACCCACACCATGGTCGCCTGCGAGGCCACCCTGGCGCTCGCCCAGGCCGACCGCTGGGACGCCGCCGAGGCGGCGCTGGCCCGCGCCCGCGAGGCGCACGGCAAGGGCCCGCAGGTGGACCAGCTGGCCGCCACCCTGCGGGAGCTGGCCCGGCTGACCATGCGGGCGCGGGGCGAGGAGGGGCTGGCTGCCGCGCTCGCCCTGGTGGCCGAGGCGGACGCGGTCGGCGAGGCCGCCGAGCGGGCCGGCCGGGAGTACAACTCCTGGTACCTGCGCGGTGGTTCGCACTACGAGCGGGCGCGCTCGCTGGCCGTCGCCGGGCGGTACGAGGAGGCGCTGGCGGAGGTCGAGCAGGCGATCCCGGCGTACGAGGCGGGCGGCGAGCGGGCCGAGTCGCCGCGGGCGGAGTCCGTCCGGCTGGCGGCGCTGATCGAGGGCAGCGACCTCGGCCGCACCGGGGCGGCGGTGGCCCGGCTGACCGCCGGCATCGCGCGCTGCGAGGCGGCCGGGCTGCCGGAGGCGGCGGAGGTGCTCGCGGAACTGCGGGAGCGGTTCGCGGGGCAGTGACCGGGCGGGCAGTGACCGGGCGGGCAGTGACCTGCCGGGCCCGGGCAGTGACCTGACGGGCCCGCGCGTGACGTTCTGTGCCCGCGCGCGGGGGCGCCACGAGTGCCCCCGCGCGCCTCGGGTGCCGCTGGCCCGGTGGGGCCGAACTCCCGCACCGCCGGACGGCCACCCCCTAGAGTTGACGGGTGGCCAAGGAGAACACCAACCGTGTGGACGGTCAGGTACGCGCCGGCACCGTCGTTCAGGCGCACACCATCGAGCAGCTGAACCTCACCCAGCAGGCGCCGCCCGCCGTCCCCTGGCAGCTGCCGCCGGAGCTTCCGCACTTCGCCGACCGGACCGACGAGCAGGAGCGGGTCCTCGTCGCCACGTCCGAGCCGCCGACGGCCGGTGGCCCGCTGGTGGTCACCCTCATCGGCATGGGCGGCGTCGGCAAGACCGCCCTCGGCTTCCAGCTCGCCCGCACCCTGCGCCGGCTCGGCCGCTGCCCCGACGGCATCCTCCACCTCGACCTGGACGACCTGCGGCGCGCGGGCGTCGTCGACCCCGCCGACGCCCTCGGCGAGCTGACCCTCGGCCTCGACCCGGACGCGGTGCTCCCGCCCGGTTACGCCGACCGGCGGCGCCGCTACTGGACCGCCAGCCAGGACAAGCGCCTGGTGCTCGTCCTGGACAACGCCCGCACCGGCGCCGAGGTGCTGCCGCTGCTGCCCTCCTCGGCCGGCGGCATCGTCATCGTCACCGGTCGCGGCCCCCTCCACGACCTCGACACCGCCCGCGCCGTCGAACTGCCGCTCGGCCCGCTCGACGGCGAGGACGCCACCGGCCTGCTGCGCGCCACCGTCTCCACCCCCGGGCTCGCCGCGGACCCCCGGCTCGCCGCCGACCCGGAGGCGGCCGCGGAACTCGCCCGCCGGTGCGCCGGGCTGCCCGCCGCGCTGCACGTTGCCGGGCGCTGGCTGCGCCGCTACCGCCACCGCGAACTGCGCCGGCTCATCGACGAGTTGACCGTCGAGCTGGACCGGGAAGGGGTGCCCGTGGTGGAGGCCGTCTGGGACGCCGCGTACGCGAGCCTGAGCCCCGCGGCGGCCCGGCTGTACCGGCTGCTGCCGCACCACCCCGGGCCGGTGGTCACGGTCGGGGCCGCCGCCGCGCTGCTGGGCGGCGGTGCGAGCGGCGCCGAGGACGCGCTGGAGGAACTGGACGAGGCGGGGCTGCTGCTCCCGAGGCCGGACGGGCGCGGGCTGCACGACCTGATCCGCGGGCACGCGTCGCGGCGGGCGGAGGACGCCGCCGAGGACGTCCCGGCCGCCCGGCGCCGGCTGGTCCGCTGGTACCGCCGGCAGGCCGCCCGCGCGGACCTGGTCGCGGCCGGGCCGCGCCTGGTGGTGGCCCGGCCGGCCGTCGAGGAGCCGGGGCTCGCCGAGGCGCCCGACCTGCCGTTCGCCTCCGCGCACGAGGCCCTGCACTGGCTGGAGCGCGAGCACCTCGCCCTGTACGGCTGCGTGCGGATCGCGTACGAGGACGGCCTGGACGCCGACGCCGTCGCCCTGTGCGAGCCGCTGTGGACGCACTTCCTCGACCACCAGCACTACACCGACGTGATCGACGCCTTCGGCCTCGGCGTCGCCGGTGCCGACCGCGCCGAGGACCCGCTCGCCGTGGTCCGGATGCGCTGCCAGCTCGCCCGCCCGCTCTGGGAGCAGCGCCGCTACGCGGAGGCCGCCGAGGCGCTGCGGGTCGCGGTGAACCGGGCCGAGCTGCTCGGCGGCACCGAGCTGGAGCGCAAACTCCGCGCCTCCGCCGTCGAGTTCCGCGGCAAGCTGGCCTCCGTCCGGGGCGACTGGGCCGCCGCCGTGCCGGACTTCGAGGCCGCCCGCGCCGAGCACCTCGCGATCGGCAACACCTACGGCGCGATGCTCCAGACCTACCTGCTCGGCCGCGCGGCCCTCGCCCTCGGCGACCCGGGCCGCGCCGTCGCGCTGCTGAGCGAGGCGCACCAGGTCGCCACCGACCTCGGCCGCGAGCGGATGAGCTCCCGCACGGCCTTCGAACTCGCCACCGCCCTGCGCGCCGCCGAGCGGACGGACGAGGCCGCGCCGCTCTACCTGGCCGCCCTCGACGGCGCCCGGGCGCGGAACTCGGCCGCCGACGAACTGCGGGTCCTGGACGCCCTGGCGGACTTCCACCGGGAACTCGGCGAGGACGCCGCGGCGGCCGGCTACCGGACGGAGGCGGACCGCCTGCGGGGGTAGCTCAGGACCCGTGCGCCCGCTCGCACAGTGCGGCGGCGACGGCGACCTCGGTGCCGGCCAGGGCGGCGCCCAGGTCGGTCATCCGGTCGACCGGGAAGACGTGCGGCCCGGGGGGCGTGCGCTCCGGGCGCGAGCCGGTCGGCGTCCAGGACGGGGGCGGGCTGGTCGTGGCGACGACCACGACCTCGTGCCCGCGTACCGCCTCCTCCGCGCGCAGCCGCCCGGCCGTGAACACCCGTTGGCCGCCGTCCGGTTCGGCCCGCACCCGGGGCGGAGGTCGGCGGGCGAACAGCTGACGATCGACAGCGGACGGATGACAGGTAACAGATGACAGATAACAGATTTCGAAATCTGTCATCTGTCCGCTGTCATCTGTCAGACCGGGAACGAGGCCTCGGCCCCGGTGGCGGGTGCCAGCCGGACGCGGTGGGCCGCGCCGCCGATGCGGGCGGTCAGGGTGGTGGGGAGCGTCCCCAGGGCGTCCGGGTGGGCGGCGAGCCAGGCGTGCACGGCGGACAGGGCGGCGGCCGGGTCGGTGCGGCGCACCCGCCCGCCGGAGCGGTCGGGGTCGACGCGGACGGTGACCGGGGCGCCGCCGTCGCGGCGCAGCAGGGCGGTGGTGGGGGAGAGGACCACCGCGGCCGTGCGGCAGTCCGGGTACTCCTCGAAGGCCTCGGCCGTCCAGTCGGCGGCGGTCCGGCACTCGTGGTGCCAACCGGCCGCCGCCGGGGCGCCGGCGCGGTGGTAGAGCAGGGCGGAGCTCCGGAGCGCGCGGGTGCCGGCCCGGCCGGACTCGGCGGCGAGGTGGTGGAAGGGCGGCTCCGTCCACGGCGGCAGCCGCTCGACGGTGACCTCCCCGCCGGCAACCTCCCCACCGGCAGCCTCCCCGCCGACGACCTCCCTGCCCGCCACCGATGCCCGGACGGCGAACGCGGCCGGGGCGTACGGCGCACGTGCGGGCACCGGGAGCGGGCGCGGCCGTACGGGGTGGGGCGGCGGGGCGAGGCCGAGCAGGTCGTACAGCTCCGGCCGCAGCGTCTCCAGGCACCGCCCGGTGAGCGCGAAGGCCTGCTCGGCGAACCGGCGGGTGCCGCCCGGGCGTTGCGGCAGGACCGGCTCCGCCGGGTCCAGGCGCGGTACGGCGGCCAGCAGGCGGGCCATCGGGCTGCCGGGGACCAGTTCCTCCGCGCCGTCGCAGGCGGCGACCACCGGCAGGTCCAGCGCGGCGGCATAGAGCGCCACCGAGCCGTGGTCGGTGACCAGCGCGTCCGCCGCGACCAGCAGTGCCGCCCACTCCTCGTACGGCGCCGCGAGCAGCAGCCCCGCGTCCAGCGCCGGGCGCAGCCGCCGGGCCAGGTCGAAGGCGCCGGTCCGGCTGTACTCGTTGGGGTGGACGATCAGCGCCAGCTGGTACCCGTCGTACGGCAGTCGGGCGGCGAGTTCGGCGGGCAGGTCGGGGCGGCGGGAGAGCAGCGACTGCGGCCCCCAGGTGGAGGACAGCACCACCAGCCGCCGGCCGCCGGTGCCGAGCGCGGCGCGGACGGCGTCGCGCCGGTCCAGGGACTCCAGGATCCGGTCGAGCGTCGGGTCCCCGGCGACCACGGCGTGCCGCCGGGCGCCGGGCACCCGGGCGGCGAGCTGCTCGACCTGGTCGGGGTGGGCGAGGGCGTGCAGGGCGGCGGTGGGGCGGCCGTCGCTGAGCAGGAACGCCGGGTCGAGGCCGGACGGGAGCTCGGGGGAGCCCTCGCGTGCCAGCGCCTTGTTGAAGCCCGCGCCGTGCGGGAGCAGTACCTGCGGGCCGCGCAGGCCGTCGAGCGCGCCCTTGGGGCTGGCGGTGAGGATCAGGTCGTGCGCGGTGGCGAGGGCCTCGGTCCACGGGATGCAGCGGGCTCCGGCGGCGTCGACGGCCGCGAGCGCGTCGGCGGCGAAGTCGGAGCCGGGCACCAGGGTGAAGCGGCAGCGGACCCGGCCGTCACCCTCGAAGACGGGCAGCAGGTCGAGCAGCCGGTGCAGCGCGGCGGCCGAGCGCACGGCGAACAGCACCTCGGCGGGGGCGTCCGGCCCGCGCGGCGGCGCGGCGGCGTGGCTGGCTGGCTGGCTGGCTGGCTGGCTGGCTGGCTGGCTGGACCAAGGGTCCGGTAGCACACCTCAGCACCCCCCGTCGAGGGTGCGGCGGCACCGGCTCGGCGTGGTCGGGGTGGTCCTGCGGGGGCATAGGGGCGATGGTAACGGCCGGGGCGCGGAAACGGGGTGGATCAGCGAGTTCCGCCCCACCGCTCTCCCCCTCACCGGACGCCCCGTCAGCCGCAGCCGAATCTACGTGATCGGTTCCGGAGGCATCGCAGCAGGTCAGGCCCCGACGGCGCCCGCCCCTGCCCTGCCCGCGCCCACGCCACTCGCGCCCGCTCCGCCCGCGCCCGCCCCGGCCGGCAGGCCGCTGACCGCCCCGGCCGCCACCCCCGCCAGCAGACCGCTGACCGCCGGGGACCACGGACGGCCGGTCGGGCCGGTCAGCGTCAGCGTCCGGTGGACGGCGGGGCGGATCGGGACGAGCACGCAGTCGGCCGGGAGCATGGTGAGCGCCAGGGCGGGCATCACCGAGACCCCGACGCCCGCGTGCACCATGCCGATCAGCGTGTTCAGGTCGCGGATGCGGTGCCGGGGCGTGAAGCGGGCGCCGGCCCGCCGGTAGGCCTCGCGGATGTGGCGCTCGCAGCCGCCCTCCGACAGCAGGAAGTCGTCGTCCTCCAACTCGGCGACGTGGACGGTCGGTTGATCCGCGAGCGGGTGGTCGCGGCGCAGCAGCGCGTGCATCGAGTCGGCGCCGAGCGCGACCGCGCCGGGCGGCAGCGGTCCGGCGTCCACCAGGACGGCGGCGTCCACCGTGCCCGCCTCCAGCCAGGCCGCCAGCTCGTCGTCCTCGCCCTCGAAGACCCGGACGGTCACCTGCGGGTAGGCCGCCCGCCAGTCGTTCAGCAGTCCGGGCAGCAGCCCCTGGCAGACGGTGGTCGGCGCCGCCAGCCGTACCGTGCCGCTCGGTCCGCCGGCGTGCCGGTCGGCGATCGCGCGCACGGCGGTGGCCGAGGTGACGGCGGTCCGGGCGTGCGGCAGGACCTGCTCGCCCAGCGGGGTGGGGCGGCACGGGCTGCCGCGCCGCAGCACGGGCGCGCCGAGGGTGCGCTCCAGCGCGGCGACGGCGTGCGAGACCGCGGACTGGCTGATGCCCAGCTCGTCGGCGGCGGCGCCGAAGCCGCCGGTGTCGGCGACCGCGACCAGCGCCCTGAGCTGGGCCAGGTTGACGTCCGAGGTCATGAGACTTCCTCATCTCAGGTGCAGTTCCACTTGTTGGACTCATGCTCCGGTGTCGGGCCACGCTCTGTCCAGAAGGCGCGCTGTCCAGAGGCGCGCCGTCCGCAGACGCGAGGGAGAACGGAGGTGGTGGGGGTGCGGCGCTGGCTGCCGGGCTTCACGGCGCTGTCGGCGATCTGGGGCGCGAGCTTCGCCCTGATCAAGGTGGCGGTCGACGCGGGAGTGCCGCCGGTCTGGGTGGCGCTGTGGCGCTGCCTGCTGGGCGCGGCCACCCTGTGGGCCGTCCTGCTGCTGCGCGGCGGCCGGGCCCCGCGCGACCGGGCGCTGTGGGGGCACTCGGCGGTGGTCGCGCTGCTGCTCAACGTCGTGCCGTTCACCCTGTTCTCCTTCGGCGAGACCCGGGTCAGCTCGGTGCTGGCCGGGGTGGTGAACGCGACCACCCCGCTGTTCACCCTGTTGTTCGCGGTGCTCGTGGTGCCCGAGGAGCGCCGCCCGGACGCCCGCCGGCTGGCCGGTCTCGGGCTCGGGTTCGTCGGTGTGCTCACCGTGCTCGGGGTCTGGCGCGGCCTCGGCTCCGGCGTGACCGTCGGCGCCCTGGCCTGCCTGGCCGCCACCTGCTGCTACGGCGCGGGCTTCGCCTACCTGCGCCGCTTCCTGTCCGGCCGGCCGGAGTCGGTGACCACCCTCTCCGCCCTGCAGATCGGCTGCGCCGCCGCCGAGTCGGCCCTGATCGCCCCGCTGGTCGCGGGCGCCCCGCACTGGCCCGGTGCCGCCGCGGCGGCCGCCCTGCTGGTGCTCGGCGCGCTCGGTACGGGCCTGGCCTACCTGCTCAACCTGGCCCTGGTCCGGTCGGCCGGCACGACGGTGGCCTCCGCGGTCACCTATGTGACGCCGCTGTGGTCCACCGCGCTCGGGGCCGCGCTCCTCGCCGAGCCGGTCGGCTGGAACGCCCTGGCCGGCGGCGCGCTGGTGATCGCCGCCGTCGCCCTGACCAGGCCGCGCAGGGCCCGGGCCACGGTCCCGACGGAAGCCCCGAGGGGCCGTCAGCCCGTCGGTTAGGGTGGACCGGATGAGCGAGGGGAGCGGTGAGGGGGAGCGGCGTCCGGCGTCCGTGCGCGAGGCGCTGTGGGCGGATCCGCTGCGCTTCCCGTTCACCCGCTGGGTGCCGCGCTGCTGGGCGTACCTGCTGACCAGTGCGCTGCTCGGGCCGGTGCTCCTGGTGGTCCTCGCGGTGCTGCTGGTGCTCGGCCTGGGCCTGTGGGTGGTCGGCGTCGGCATGCCGGTGCTGGTCGGCCTGGTGCTCATCGGCATCCCGACCGGCGCCGCGGCCCGGTGGCGGCTGCGGCTGGTCGAGCCGGTCCCGGTGCCCGACCCGCACCGCAGCCTGCCCGGGGCGGGCCGCCGGGCCCGGATCCGCACCCGGTTGCGCGAGCGGGCCACCCGGCGCGAACTCGCCCACGCCGTCCTCGCCTCGACGGTGCTGGCCGCCGCCTCGCTCGGCTTCACCGCGCTGCTGGTGTTCTCCGGCCTGTACGTGCTCTCCCCGCTGGTGGTGTGGGCGCTCGCCCCGGAGACCGTGATGCTGATCCCCGGGCACGCCGTCCCCGGGCCGTTCGCCGCCCTGCCGTTCACCGCCGCCGGGCTGGCCGGCCTGCTGCTCTGCGCGTACACCGGGGCGCTGCTGACCGCCGCCGAGGTCGCGCTGGCCCGCTACCTGCTCGGGCCCCGGGACGACGACCTCGGCCGTCAGGTGCTCGAACTCACCCGCTCCCGGGCCCGGTTGGCCGACGCCTTCGAGGCCGAGCGGCGCCGGATCGAGCGCGACCTGCACGACGGGGCGCAGCAGCAGCTGGTCGCGCTCAGCATGACCCTCGGGCTCGCCGAGTACGAGCTGCGCGGCCGGGCGGCGGAGCCCGGGGCGGCCGGTGACGCCCGCGACGGCCGTGACGCCCGTGCGGACCGTGACGCCCGCGAGGACCGGGCCGCCGAACTCGTCGCCCGGGCGCGCGGCGAGGCCCGGCAGGCGCTGGAGCAGCTGCGCGGGCTGGTGCGCGGCATCCACCCCCAGGTGCTCACCGACCACGGGCTCGCCGCGGCCGTCGACGAGGTCGCGCAGCGCCACCCGATCCCGGTGGCCACCGACATCGAGCTCCCGGAGCGGCTGCCCGCCCCGGTGGAGACCACCGCCTACTTCACCGTCACCGAGGCGCTCACCAATGCCGCCAAGCACAGCGGCGCCACCGCGATCACCGTCCACGGGCGGGTCGCGCACGGCCGGCTGGTCGTCCAGGTGACCGACGACGGCCGCGGCGGGGCGGACCCGGCCGCCGGGGCCGGACTGGCGGGACTCGCCGACCGGGTGGCACTGCTGAGAGGACGGCTGATGGTGACGAGCCCGACGGGCGGCCCGACGACGCTGCGGCTGGAGGTCCCGTGCTCCGGGTCGTGATCGCCGAGGACGCGGTGCTGCTGCGCGCCGGGCTGGTCGAACTCCTCGCCCTCGGCGGCCACCGGGTGACCGCCGCCGTCGGCGACGCGGGGGCGCTGGCCGCGGCCGTCGACGCCGACCGGCCGGACATCGTGGTCACCGACGTCCGGATGCCCCCCGACCACAGCGACGAGGGCCTGCGCGCCGCCCTCGCCCTGCGCGAGCGCCACCCGGGCCTGCCCGTCCTGGTCCTCTCCCAGTACGTGGCGACCCCGTACGCCACCCGGCTGCTCGCCGCCGCCGGCGCCCAACCGGCCGGTCTGGGCTACCTGTTGAAGGACCGGGTCGGCGACGTCGCGGACTTCCTGGACGCGCTGCGGCGGGTCGCCGGCGGGGAGACGGTGATCGACCCGGAGGTGGTCCGGGTGCTGCTGCGCGGCCAGTCCGCCGACCGCCCGCTGGCCCGCCTCACCCCGCGCGAGCGCGAGGTGCTCGCGCTGATCGCCGAGGGCCTCAACAACCAGGCGGTGGCGGGCCGGTTGAGCATCACCGAGGCATCGGTGGTGAAGCACTGCGGGAACATCTTCATGAAGCTGGACCTGGACCCGACGGAGGGCAACCGGCGGGTGCTCGCGGTGCTGGCCCACCTGCGGGGGGAGTGACGTCCCCGCCCGCGGGTGACACGTCTCCCCCTTGTCACGGCGGTCGTCCGGCCGGAACGATGGTGCCATGGCGAGGACACGGGAACCGCAGAGCGCGATCGTCAACCGACTGCTCAAGGGCGAGGCCAGCAAGGACGACAGCACCACGGCCCAGGCGAACTTCCTGCTGTGGCTGCGGCAGGAGTGGGGCGGGGACGGCGACCGGGCGCTGGCGTCCTGCCTGGACGTGCTGACCGAGGCCGGCGGCGAGGAGTGGCGGGCGCTGCCGGAGCGCGATCTGTCCGCCCACGTCTGGCTGTTCAGCTTCTCCTGCCCGGGCCGGGACGACCTGCCGGGCCAGGCGCGGAACTGGGTGACGGCCGTCCGGGCCAACGGCGGGGCGCCCGCGATCGCCCGGCTGGTCAGGCACCTGCGGGGGCAGTCGGAGTGACCGGGGGGCCCGGCGTGGCCGAGCCCGGCAGGGGCGGGTCGAGGTCGAGCAGGGGAACGTCGGGGGCGGGCAGGGGAAGGCCGAGGTCGAGCAGGGGCGCTTCGGGTTCGGGCAGCGGAACGTCGGGGTCGAGCAGCGCCGTGAGCCGCCGGGCCGAGGCCTCCCAGGTCCAGTGCTCCTCGGCCCAGCGCCGCCCGGCCGCCCCCGTCCGGGCGCGCTCGGCGGGCGGGGCGAGCAGGATCCGGGTCAGGGCGGCGGCCACCTCGGCGGGTGAGCGGCCGTCGACGACCGTGCCGGTGACGCCGTCCAGGACGGTGTCCGGGGCGCCGCCGGAGCGGCCGGCCACCACCGGGAGTCCGGCCGCGGCCGCCTCCAGGTAGACGATGCCGAGGCCCTCGGCCTCCAGCCCCAGCCGCCGGGTGCGGCACGGCATCGCGAAGACGTCCGCCCCGGCGTAGTGGACGGCCGTCCCGGCGTGGTCGAGGCCGCCGGTGAACACCACGGCGCCCGGCTCGGTGAGCCGGCGGGCGAGGCGCCGCAGCCGCTCCTCGTCGGGGCCCCGGCCGACCAGCACCAGGGTGGTCCCGGGGACGGCCCGGCGGACCGCGGGCAGGGCGCGGATCAGTACGTCCTGGCCCTTGCGCGGGACGAGCCGCGCCACGCAGAGGACCACCGGGCTCCCCGTACCGGCCGGGGTCTCCGCACCGGCCCGCGCAGGGTGGTCGGTCGGCCGGAAGACCGCCGGGTCGACCCCCGGGACCAGTCGCGCCAGCCGGGCGTCCGGTCCGAGCGCCGGGGCGATCCGGGCGCGGGTGTACCCGCCCAGGTAGGTCACCACGTCCGTGCTGCGGCCGATCCGGCGCAGCAGCCCGCGGGCGCCCGGGACGCGGGCCCACCAGATCTCGTGGCCGTGCGTGGTGGCGACGGTGCGGCGGATGCCGGGTGCCAGCCGCCGCAGGCCGGGCGTCATCGCGGCGAGCGGTGCGGCCGCGCCGAACCAGACCCGGTCGCAGCCGTGCTCCCGGGCGATCCCGGCGGCCCGGCGGACGGCCCGCGGGGTCGGCAGCAGGGTGCGGGCGCGGTCGCGGATCACCGGGTAGGGGAGAGCGGCGTCGTGGCGCTCCGCGCCGGGTTCGGCCGAGGTGTAGACCACGACGTCGTGGCCGGGGACGCGGTCGGCCATGGCTTTGACGAAGGTTTCGATGCCGCCCTGGCGCGGCGGGAAGTCGTTGGTGACGACGAGGGTGGTGCCCATGGCAGGCCTTTCGGAGTCGGAACGGAGTACGCGGTGACGGAGTGAGCGGTGACGGAGCGCGCGGTGAGCGGGCGGGTGAGCAGGACGAGGACGAGCGGCAGCGCGAGGTAGCCGAACCGCCCGGCCGGCGCCAGCAGGAAGGCCGCCGCCAGCCCCAGGGCCAGCCGGTGCGCCGCGGCGGCCGCGGTGCGGGGCGGGCGGGTGAGCAGCGACACCCCGACGGCGAGC
>NZ_JBEXJK010000246.1:0-12607 GCF_040609095.1 Kitasatospora sp. NPDC004799 | reverse complement strand
GGAGCGGCGGACCGTCCGGCGGGGGCCCGGTGCGCCGACTCGGCTCCGTGGCCTGCGGATTCCGTCCCCGGCGAATTCGCACTCGCGGCATCCGGCCCCGCCCCGGCCGGGCCGGAGTGGGCGGCCGGATGCGGGGCGAGGGCGCACAGCGCGGAGGACTGCCCCCGACGGCCCAGCTCCCGGTGGAGGTCACGGGCGAAGTTCTGTGCTCCGCCACGGCGTGAGTCGCTGATCAGATGCAGGACGCGCGGACGGTTTCCGGCCGGATCGGCCGACAAATGGTCGGGCATGGACCGACCTTGGCACAGTGCTCCGCCCGGTACATCCCCTTCGCGCAACCTGATGGTGGCCCATCCGCCCGCACGTGTACACCGGATGTGCGCCACGGGGCCGCCGTCGTGCGCCGGATGCCACCGCCGTGCGCCCCGTCTCGCCCCCCGCCGCGCTCCGGTCCACCCCGTCGCGCCGGGTCGGCGCCGCACCAAGCCGCCCCGAGCCGCTTCGGACCGGCGCGTGCCGGTGTCACATGCGGCGTCACCCCGGCGGGTCGGGCCAGCTGTTCGACCGCCGAAAGGCCGGTACGCGGAGCGCCCGCGCCCCGCCCGGCCGGTGGGCTCCGGGCCCTGCGGCGGTTACCCGGTTCGGGTGAACGCGGTTGGACCTCGGCCCCGGCCGCTCGGCAGGATGTCCGGCCGGGGCGGCACCGCCGTACCGCCCCATCTCCCCCTCCCCCGTACGGATTTGGAGTCACCCGGTGTTCAAGGGATTCCGCAGCTTCCTGCTGCGCGGAAACGTGGTGGACCTCGCGGTCGGCATCGTGATCGGCGCGGCCTTCACCGCCGTCGTCACCGGGTTCGTCACCGCCTTCCTCACCCCGCTGGTCGGCGTCGCGTCCGGTGCCGTCGGCGACTTCACCCAGAAGACCTTCGACGTGGCCGGCACCCGGTTCCCGTACGGCGTCTTCGTCAACGCGGTCATCGGCTTCGTGCTGACCGCCGCCGTCATCTACTTCGCCGTGGTGCTGCCGGTCGGCAAGCTCCAGGCCCGCTTCGAATCGGCCAAGCCCGCGCCGGCCGCGAAGGTGGACTGCCCGGAGTGCCTGAGCTCCATCCCGGCCGCCGCGACCCGGTGCTCCTTCTGCACCTCGGAGATCGGCAAGCCGGGCCTGCCCGCGCAGGCCCAGGCGCTGCAGTCGCACTGACCACCGGGCCCCGGCCGGCCGTCCAGGTCGGCCTCAGGCCCCCAACGGGCCGACAGCGCAGGTCACAGGCCTGAATCGAACGCCCGGAGAACTGACGGGAACTTTATTCCCGAAACATTCACGAGCCTCCGCCGTCCCCTCGGCGGGGGCTCGAACGCGCCCGCGCACGCCCCGTCCGGAAAAGTTTCTCCGCCAGGCCCCGGACCGTCCACCGGCCGGTCACCACAAGGGCTTCCGGGGGCTCCGTCCGGCTGCTGTTCGATCACTGACGGGGCGCCAAGGTTGTCCGGAACCGGACGCCGGAATGTCCGCCTTTCTTACTTTCGAGACCTTTGTGCGAGCGAAGACTGTGTAAACACTCGAACTGCTCCCCCTCCCGCTCTCCTCAGCAGGCTCGTTGTGGGCTTACCGTATGCCCCATGACCTCGCCCCGCTCCTACGACGGAGTCGGCTACCCCTCTCCGTCCTTCTCCTCCGGCACGCCGATCTACGACAGCCTCGTGGCTGAGCGCGGCGTCCCCCAGATCGCACCCATCAACGTGCCGGCCGCCCTGCCGCCGGCCCTGTCGTCCGGTTACGGATCCGGCCTCGGCCAGTCCTACGAGAACCGCTACGGCAACGGGTACGAGAGTGCCGGCAGCAACCTCCCCGCGCTGCCGCCCGCCCGCCTCGCCCTGGGCCCCGGCCCGAGCAGCGGTCCCTCCGCCGGCCCCGCCACGGCGTACATCCCCGCGCAGCCCGCGCCGGCGTACGCCGCCCCCCAGCCGCCGGTCCCCGGCTACGGCGCCCCCCAGCCGTACCAGCGACCGCAGAGCGGCGGCCCGGCCTTCGGCCAGACCAACGGCGGCCACCAGCCGTCCGGCGGCCAGAGCTTCGGCGGCCAGAACACCTTCATCGGCGCCCAGGGCGGCCCGCAGACCTTCGGCGCGCAGCCGGCCGGCGGCCCGGGCGGTTTCGGCCAGGGCCAGCCCACCGGTCCGCAGGGCTTCGGCGGCCAGCAGTCCTTCGGCGGCCCGGCCGCCGGCGGCCCCGGCTTCCAGGGCCAGGGCGGCGAGCAGTCCTTCGGCGGCGCCCAGCTGCGCCCGGCCATGGCGCCGGTCGCGCCGGTCCGCCCGATGCAGCCGCAGCGCCCGGGCCAGTACACCGACCCCGGCCAGTTCCAGGGCGGCTACCAGCCGCAGGGCCAGGGTTACTGAACCGCTGGCCCCCCGGGGCCGTCCCCCCACCCGGCCCACACCCGCACCACCTGAGCAGCACCCGGCGCCCCCCGTACGCCGGGCGAACGGAGAAACGGGTCATCCACGGACCGCCCGGCACGCCCCCCACGGCGTCCGGGCGGTCCGTGCGCATACGGGGGCCCTGCCACCCCGCCGGGACCGGCTGGCAGGATGGGGTAATGCTGCTCACCGGACTCCACGTCTACCCCGTCAAGTCGATGTACCGCCTGAGCCCGGACACCGCCGTGGTCCAACCCTGGGGCCTGGCCGGAGACCGTCGCTGGATGCTCGCCGACGCGACCGGACGCTTCGTCAGCCAGCGCGAGAACCCGGCCCTCGGACAGGTCCGGGCCGACCTGCTGCCCGACGGCGCCCTCGCCCTGACCACCCCCGACGGCTCCCGGATCGAGGTCCCCGCCCCCGCCGTCGCGGTCGGCGCCCCGCTCGCCGACGTCGAGGTCTGGGGCACCCGCTTCCACGCCGCGGAGGCCGCCAAGGAGGCGCACCAGTGGATCGCCGAGCACCTCGGCGACTACCGCCTGGTGCACCTGGACGACCCGCGCGCCCGGCCGGTCGACCCCGAGTACGGCGAGCCCGAGGACAGCGTCTCGATGGCCGACGGCTTCCCGCTGCTGCTCACCACCACCGCCTCGCTGGACCGGCTCAACGAGCTGATCGCCGCCGAGGACCCGGACGGCCACGAGGCCCTGCCGATGACGCGCTTCCGCCCGAACGTGGTGGTCGGCGGCGCCGAGCCGTGGGCCGAGGACACCTGGCGCCGGATCCGGATCGGCTCGCTCACCTTCAAGGTGGTCAAGCCCTGCGGCCGCTGCGTGGTCACCACCACCGACCAGGAGACCGGCGAGCGGCGCGGCAAGGAGCCGCTGCGCACCCTGGCCCGGCACCACCGGCTGCTGCGCAAGGCCGCGTTCGGGCAGAACCTGATCCCCGAGCGGCCGGCCGGCGTCGAGGGCGACGCGCTCGGCACGCTGCGGGTGGGCGACGAGGTCGAGGTGCTGGAGGACGGGGCGCACTGGCCCGCCGACGGGCACTGAGCGCCCGGGCGGGAGGTGCCGGCTCCTCCCGGGCTTCCCTCGCGGAGGAGCCCCGCACCTTGCTCACGGCCGGTCCCGGTCGCGCCCCGCGCTTCCGGAACCGGCGCGTCCCGCACGGAACCACCGCTGTGCGCGCTCGTTGAAACAAGTGGTCGGAACCTGTGGCGGCGCTGAGTGCTACCGGTGTCCGCGCGACCGCGGGCGGCCGGACCACCCGCGTGGGCGCGCTACGGTGGGCGGGCGGCCCGCGCACCCCCGCGCGTTCGGCCCGATGATCGCCGGCTCGACGAAGGTGGGGACGACAGACCGTCATGGCTGAGCACAGGGTCCGGGTCACCCAGGACAGCGCATCCCGCTGGCGTCGCCGCGCGGGAGAGTACGACACGCTCGCGGAGGCCCTGGCCGCCGCCGAACCGGGCGACACCGTGACCGTGCGGCCGGGCACCTTCCGGGAGAACGTGCTGCTGGACAAGCCGGTGACGATCGTCCCGGCCCAGGGCCCGGGGACGGTCCGGATCGACCCGCCCTCCGGGGTGGCGCTCACCGTGACCGCGGCCGCGACCGTGCGCGACCTGGTGGTCGAGGGCGGCGACAGCTCCACCCCGGCCGTGCTGGTCACCGGGCCCGAGGCGGCACCCGCCTTCAGCGGCTGCCGGATCGAGACCCGCTCGGCCACCGGCATCGAGGTCACCGGCGGCGCCCGGCCGACCCTGCGCGGCTGCGTGGTCACCAACCCGGGCGGGCTCGGACTGCGGCTGCGCGGCGCGGACACCGCCGCCGCCTTCGAGGACTGCGAGGTCGCCGCCGCCGGGCAGGCCGGACTGGCCGTCCTCGGCGGTGCCACCGCGGCCCTGGACCGCTGCCGCGTCCACCACGCCTCCGGCGCCGGCGTCCTGCTCTCCGACCCCGGCAGCGCGGCCGAGCTGACCGGCTGCGAGATCTACGAGATCCGCGGCAGCGGCGTGCAGGCCGAGGCGCACGCGGGCGGGCGGCTGGTCGACTGCGAGATCCACCGGGTCACCGGCAACGGGCTGACCCTGGACGGCGAGGCCGAGCTGGTGCTCACCGGCTGCCGGGTGCACGACCTGCCGGAGAACGGCGCCGACCTGCGCGGACGCGCCCGGCTGAGCCTCGCGCACAGCACCGTCCGGGACTTCGGGCGCGGGGCCCTGTCGGTCTGGGACCAGGGCACCGAGGCCGTCGCCGAGTCCTGCCAGATCCACGGCTCGACCGGCGAGTACCCGGCGCTGTGGGTCAGCGACGGCGCCCGGCTGACCCTCACCGACTGCTCGCTGCACGACCTGCCGGACGCCCTGTTCGTCCTCGACCGGGACTCCGCCGCCACCGCCGAGGGCTGCTCGTTCAGCCGGATCCGCAGCTCGGCCGTCTCGGTCAGCGGCGGGGCCACCGTCTCCCTCGCCTCCTGCCGGGTGCAGGAGGCGGGCACCGGGCTCTGGTTCCGCGACCACGGCAGCGGCGGACTGCTCACCGACTGCGAGATCTCCGACGTCGCCACCGGTGTGATCGTCACCAAGGGCGCCGACCCGGTGCTGCGCGACTGCACCGTACGGGCCAGCACGGACGCCGGGGTGTACGTCTCGGCGCAGGGGCGGGGCACCTTCGAGGACTGCCGGGTCTCGCAGGGCAAGGGCTTCGGCTTCCACATCATCGACGGCTGCCGGACCCAGCTCACCCGGTGCCGGGCGGAGCACAACCAGCGGGCCGGGTTCGAGTTCTCCGAGCCGGGGCCGGTCACGGAGGGGTGCATCTCGGACGACGTCGCGGCCGCTCCGGTGCCGACCGCTCCCCCCGGTGGCGGGTCGGGGCCCGGGCTCGGCCCTGGACCGGTGTCCGGGCGCGGCTCGGGGCTGGGGCCGCCGTTCGGGTCGACCGACGTACCGGCGCCGCGGACGGCCCAACTGACCGCAGCCGCCCAGGCGTTGGCGCCGTCCGCTGCGGCGGCGATCGCGCCGATCCCGGACTGCCGGCCGGCCGAGGAGGCGCTCGCCGAGCTGGACTCCCTGGTCGGGCTGGCCACGGTGAAGCAGGAGGTGCGCACCCTGATCGACCTGATCTCGGTCGGCCGGCGCCGCCGCCAGGCCGGGCTCAAGGCGCCCTCGCTGCGCCGGCACCTGGTCTTCACCGGGGCACCGGGCACCGGCAAGACCACCGTCGCCCGGCTCTACGGCGAGATCCTCGCCTCGCTCGGGGTGCTCCAGCGCGGACACCTGGTCGAGGTGGCCCGGGTGGACCTGGTCGGCGAGCACATCGGCTCCACCGCGATCCGCACCGCGGCCGCCTTCGACCGGGCCCGCGGCGGGGTGCTCTTCATCGACGAGGCGTACGCGCTCGCGCCCGAGGACGGGGCGCGGGACTTCGGGCGCGAGGCGATCGACACCCTGGTCAAGCTGATGGAGGACCACCGGGACGAAGTGGTCGTCATCGTGGCGGGCTACACCGCCGAGATGGAGCGCTTCCTCTCCGCCAACCCCGGTGTCTCGTCCCGCTTCTCACGCACCATCGGCTTCCCCGACTACACGGCGGACGAGCTGCTGGAGATCGCCCGGGCGCAGTGCGCCGAGCACGAGTACGCGCTCTCCGAGGCGACGGAGCGGGCGCTGCTGGAGCACTTCGGCGGGCTGGAGCGCGGCCCCAACTTCGGCAACGGGCGCACCGCGCGGCAGGTCTTCGAGACCATGGTCGAGCGGCACGCGGTACGGATCGCCCACCTCACGGACCCGTCCACGGAGGAGCTCCAGCTGCTCGTCCCGGCCGACCTGCCGGCGGTGCCGCTCCCGTAGCGCGACAGCCGACGGATGACAGCGAACAGGTGACAGACGGCAGCGAACAGATGACAGCCGACAGATAACAGAGTCTGAAATCTGTTATCTGTCATCCGTCGGCTGTCATCTGTCACCTGCGCAGGGTCAGCCCGTCCAGGCGCCGCCGGCCAGGAAGGACTCCAGCGCCGCCCGGTAGGGCGCGATGTCGATCCGCTCGCCCGCCAGCCAGTCGTCCGAGTAGTACTTGTCCAGGTAGCGGTCCCCCGGGTCGCAGATCAGGCCGACCACGCTGCCCGTCCGCCCGGCCTCCCGCATCTCGGCCACGATGCGCAGCGCACTCCAGAGGCCCGTCCCGGTGGAGGCGCCCGCCTTCTTGCCGAGCACCCGCTCCAGCACCCGCACGGCGGCGATCGACGCGGCGTCCGGCACGCGCATCATCCGGTCGATCGCCCCCGGGACGAAGCTCGGCTCCATCCGCGGCCGTCCGATGCCCTCGATCCGCGAGCCGCTCTCGCAGACGGCCTGCGGGTCGTGGCGCACCCAGCCGTCGAAGAAGCAGGAGTTCTCCGGGTCCGCGACGCAGATCCGGGTGTCGTACTGCATGTAGTGGACGTACCGGGCGATGGTCGCCGAGGTGCCCCCGGTGCCGGCGGTGGCCACGATCCAGGCCGGCTCGGGGTGCGGCTCCAGGCGCAGCTGGGCGAAGACCGACTCAGCGATGTTGTTGTTGCCGCGCCAGTCGGTGGCCCGCTCGGCGTAGGTGAACTGGTCCATGTAGTGCCCGCCGGTCTCCTCGGCGAGCCGGGCGGAGGCCTCGTACACCTCGTCGGACCGCTCGACCAGGTGGCACTCGCCGCCGTGGAACTGGATCAGGTCGATCTTGGCCTGGCTGGTGCTCTTGGCCATCACGGCGATGAACGGCACGCCGATGAGCTGGGCGAAGTACGCCTCGGACACGGCGGTGGAGCCGCTGGAGGCCTCGATCACCGGCTTGCCGGGCCGGATCCAGCCGTTGCAGAGCCCGTAGAGGAAGAGCGAGCGGGCCAGGCGGTGCTTGAGCGAGCCGGTCGGGTGGGTGGACTCGTCCTTGAGGTAGAGGTCGATCCCCCACTCCGCGGGGAGCGGGAAGCGCAGCAGGTGGGTGTCGGCGGAGCGGTTGGCGTCGGCCTGGACCTTGCGCACCGCCTCCTTGAGCCAGACGCGGTATTCCGGGTCGGAGCGGTCGACGTCAACGGTCGGCTCGGTACCGGGCTGGGTGCTCATGGGTCGCTGTCTCCCTCGTCGTGGCCCCCCACTGCTCACTACGAGTGTATGAGAGTCACGATAAGTGACCGTTTTCGAAGGACCAGCTTCCGCTTATCGCCGTCAGGACAGCACCGGCACCGACTGCGGGTCCGCCAGGTACGGCCCCCAGCCCAGTTCGGCCGCACCCGCGAGCGCGCCGTGCGCCAGCTCCGCGCCGACGATCGGCACCCGGCCGCTGCGTCCCCACAGGCTGCGCTCGGCGAGCACCGACCGCAGCCGGTCGGGCGCGGCCTCCAGCAGGTGGAGGTGCAGCCCGCTGAGGACCACCCGGTCGGGGTTGAGGATGTTGGCGACGCCCGCCAGGCCGAGCCCGAGCCGGTCGATGACGTGCTCCACCGCCGCGCGCGCCCGGTCGTCGGTCGCGGCCGCCCGGCACAGCTCGCGCGCCTGGTCGAGCAGCGGCCGCCCCGGCTCCGGGGTGAGTCCGGCGGCGGCGAACAGCGCGTCCGGGTCGGTCTCGGAGTTGAGGCAGCCCCGGTTGCCGCACATGCAGGGCCGGCCCTGCGGGTCGACGGTGAGGTGGCCGACCTCCAGCGCGAGCCCGGCGCTGCCGGTGTGCAGGTGGCCGTCGATGACCAGCGCGCCGCCGACGCCGCGGTGGCCGGAGGTGACGAAGAGCAGGTGGCGGGCACCGCGGCCGGCGCCGTGCCGGTACTCGGCGAGCGCGGCCAGGTTGGCGTCGTTGGCGACCGCGGCGGGCAGCGGGCGCAGCGCGTTCGGGCCGTGGTCGGCGCGGCCGACCTCGACGTCGTACAGGTCCGCGACCGGGGTGCCGCTGGGCCAGGCGAAGTGCAGCGCGGCGAGGGCGGTACCGTCCGGCTCGGTGACCGGGTTGGGCAGCGCGAGCGCGGAGCCCAGGCAGCGGCGGTCGGTCGCCCGGGCGAGCTCGGCGCCGGCCACCGCGACGGCGCGCAGCATCCGGACCGGGTCGGTGGCGGCGGGCAGCGGCAGGTGGACGGGCGGGTCGAGCAGCCCGCCGAGGCCGGCCAGGGTGACGCTCAGCCCGTCGGCGTGGATCTGCCCCGCGACCACGACCGGGCCCTGCGGGTCGATCGCGAGCCGGTGCGAGGGACGGCCGCGGCCGCCGCCGGCCGGGCGCGAGTCGACGGTGATCAGGCCGAGCGCCTCCAGTTCGGCGGTGACCGCGCCGGCGGTGGCCCGGGTGACGTCCAGCGCCCGGGTGAGCGCCGAGCGGGTCGGGGTCTGACCGGTGTGGATCAGGGAGAGCGCGGGGCCGAGCAGCGTCCGGCCCCGGTCGGGAGCCGCGCGGCGGTGGCTGTCGCGCTGCGCGTCGGAGTCGTTCCCGGCACCGGGCCTCGGGCTTGATGGTGAGAGCTGCACGCCCCTATTGTGACTTTGTGTCGCTTCGAAACAAAATCGGTTCACGCCCTCGACCGGACCATCCCGCACCCCAGTCTCGCAGCACACCCCCGGTGACCGACAGCCCCTGGGGCCCCGCACGTCTCGCCCTCACCGCGTTCTTCGCCGTCGACGGCTTCCTCTTCGCCGCCTGGGTCGTCCGCATCCCGGACATCCGCAGCCAGGTCAGCGCCTCGCACAGCGCCCTCGGGCTCGCCCTGCTCTGCCTGTCCATCGGCGCCGTCCTCACCATGCCGCTGGTCGGCCGGCTCTGCCTGCGGTACGGCTCGCGGCCGGTGACCGTCGGCTCGCTCGCCCTGCTCAGCCTCGCCGTCCTGCTGCCCGCGCACGCGCACTCGGTCACCGCGCTCGGCGGGGTGCTGCTGCTGTTCGGCGCGGGGTACGGCGGGGCCAACGTCGCGATGAACAGCGCCGCCGTCGACCTGGTCGCGCAGCTGCGGCGGCCGGTGATGCCCAGCTTCCACGCGGGGTACAGCTTCGGCGGGCTGGCCGGCACCGGCGTCAGCGGGCTGCTCGCCGGACCGCTGAGCACCGCGTGGGCGCTCGCGCTCAGCGCGGCACTGGGCGCGGCCGTCACCGTCGGGGCGGGTGTCGTCCTGCTGCGCGGCCCGGCGGCGGCGCCGGTCGTGTCCGGCTCGGCAAGCCGGACGGGCCGGGCAGGCCGGGCGGCGGAGCAGGACGACGCGGCCGGGGCGGACGCGGATGCGGGCTCGGCCCGTGCCCGTACCCGGCTGCTCGTCGCCCTGCTCGGTCTCACCGCGCTCTGCACCGCGTACGGCGAGGGCGCGATCGCCGACTGGACCACCCTCCACCTCACCGACGACGTCCACGCGAGCTCCGTGGTGGCGGCCACCGGCTACGGTGCGTACGCCTTCGCGATGGCCGGTGGCCGGGTGGGCGGCACCTGGCTGTCCATCAGGCTCGGCCAGACCCGGCTGATGATGGTCGGCGGGCTGACGGCGGCGGTCGGCATGCTGGTCGCCGCCCTGGCGCCGGCGGTACCGGTGGCGATCGGCGGGTTCGTGCTGGTCGGCCTCGGCCTGGCCAACCTGTTCCCGCTCGCCATCGCCCGGGCCGGCGCGGCGGGCGGGCCCCAGGGCGTCGCGTTCGCCTCCTCGCTCGGCTACGGGGGGATGCTGATCGGCCCGGTGGTGATCGGCTTCCTCGCCGACGCGGCCGGGCTTCCGCTGGCGCTCACCACGGTCGCGCTGGCGGCCACCGTGGCGGCGCTGCTGCCGCTGTCGGTCCGGCGGCGGTGAGGGGCGGCCGGGCGACAGCCGACGGGCGACAGATAACAGATGATGAAAGTTGTCATCCGTCATCTGTCATCCGTCATGTGACAGGATGCGGGGCCATGACGAGCAGCGAACGCTTCCAGGTCCTGCGGGCGGGCGAGCGCCCGGCGACGGCGTGGCTCAACGGGGGCGGGGTGACCAGGGAGGTCGCCGGGTTCCCGGCCGGAGCCGGGCTGGACGCCTTCGACTGGCGGGTCAGCCTCGCGGACGTCGCCTCGGCCGGGCCGTTCTCCCCGTTCCCCGGGATCGACCGGGTGATCACCCTGGTCGAGGGCGCCGGCATGGCACTCACCGTCGACGGCGCCGAGCACCTGGTGGACGCGCCGTTCCAGCCGTTCGCCTTCTCCGGCGACGCCACCACCGACTGCCGCCTGCCGGCCGGTCCGGTGGTGGACTTCAACGTGATGACCCGCCGCGGACAGGTCGAGGCCACGGTGGACCTGGCCACGGCGGCCACCACGGTCGCCGTCCCGGACGGGAGCACCGCCCTCCTGGTCTGCCTGGTCGGCACGGCAGCCCTCGACGGCGTCGAACTCGACCGCTACGACGCCGCGTTGACCAGTGAACCGGGCGCGTACGAGCTGCACCCGAACGGCACCACCGCCGTCGTCACCTTCCGCACCGTCCTCTGAGCGCCGGCCGAACCGGCAGTCGGGCGCACCGACGGAGGACGGCGCTCCCGCCGCCCGGACCACCGGGAGGCGGGAGCGCCGTCGCCACGTCACCCGCAGAGCACCGGCGTGGCGTGCGCCGGGTCCAGCGCGTTGGTCACCAGGTGCAGCGCCGTCGGCGAGAACGCGATCCCGACGTGTTCCACCAGCGAGATCGGGCAGTGCTCCTGCACCACCTCGTTGTCGACGTCCGGGCCGCTCAGGAACTGGGTCCGCCACGGAGTGACGACCTCGTCGAGGACCGTCGAGACCACCGTGTACCGCACGCCCGGCACGGTGTCCGGCCGGGAGGCCATCAGCTTGTTGAAGTCGGAGCCCACCGCCTGGTCCCGGCAGGCCTGGCAGACCGTGTAGATCAGGTCCGCGACGCCCGGGAAGTACGGCACCAGGTTGGTGATCCCGCTGAGCGTCGTGCCGTGGTTGGACGGCGCCAGCCCGACCAGCCTGCCGACCTTGGACCCGCCGCCGAGGAACTTGAGGTAGTAGTTCGGCAGCATGCCGCCCTGCGAGTGCCCGACGATGTCGACCTTGGCCGCGCCGGTCGCGTTCCGCACCAGGTCCACGAACCGGGCGAGTTGGGCCGCCGACTCCGGGACCGGCGTGAGGCCGCCGATCGGCAGCAGCAGCCCGCTGCCGCTGGAGGTGATCCCGGGAACGGTCCCGTAGTCGAGGGCGAAGACGCAGTACCCGAGGCTCTTCAGCAGCGGGGAGAGCGCCAGCCAGTTCTCGTAGCGGTTGGCGAAGGTGCCGTGCACCAGGACCACCGGGTCGGGGTGCGCGGCACTCGGCCGGCAGGCCCAGTCGTTGGCGCCGGGCGGCGAGGCCACCGTGTCACCGTCGGGCGGCAGTTCGGCGGACGCCGCAGGCCCGTCGGTCACGGCGGACTCGGCGGTCACGGCGGTGACAGCCGTCGAGGGGAGCGCGGCGGCGCTCGCCGGCGACACCGCCGCGCCGACCAGCAGCGCCCCCGCCAGCAGCACACCCAGCGCACCACCGGCCCTGCCACGCCCGGAAGTCGCGGAGAAGCGGAGAAGTGGGGTTCTCAACTGTTGCCTCCACAGCGGAAGTTTGTTACCAACAGGTAACCCGAGGGCTCCATCATGCGGTCGCCCCTCCGGCCCGGCCCTTGGGCGTCCCCCAGACCTGGACGGTGTTCTCTGTGACCGGTCACAACGCACCCCACCGCACGCCCCCGACCCCCTCCGGCCCGACGCCGGACTGGCGCGTCCCGGTCATCGGCGGGCTCCCGGCCGACCAGCGACTGCTCCGCGGTGCACGGGAGTTGGCCGAGGCCGTGGTCGCCGCCCTGCTGGAGCGGGTGCCGGTCTACCGCCGGCTGCCCCACGAGCAGCTCACCGGCGAACTGACCAGGGACACCGAGCACCGCATCCGCGCCCTCGCCCACACCGTACGGACCGGACTCCCCGCCCCCGCCGAGGAGTTCGCCGCCGTCCGGGAGTCGGCGGCCCGGCGCGCCGAGGAGGGCCTGCCGCTGGACGCCGTCCTGCTCGCCCACCACCTCGGGCTGGAGCTCTGCTGGGAGTTCGCCACCCGGCACGCCCGGAACGGCGACGCCGCCGACCTGCTCGCCCTCAACCGGCTGCTGCTTGGCCTCCACCCCCGAGGTGTCGTCCACCGGGCGGCCCAGCTCGCTGAGCTCCTCCTCGGTGCGCAGCGGCCGGATCTCGCTGACCGAGCCG
>NZ_JBEXJK010000245.1:0-12614 GCF_040609095.1 Kitasatospora sp. NPDC004799 | reverse complement strand
TCCGCGGAGACCACCACGGTGTGGGACACCCCGGGGGTGTTGTCCACGAAATTGGTGATCAGCCAGTTCAGGTTCTGTGCGGCCTGGCTCATCTGGTTCAACTCAACGCTCCTGGTGATCTGCGCCGTTGCCGTCGCTCCGGCCACCGAAACTATCGAATCCCTGCTGCTGGGCACCATGCTGGAAGCCAGGCTGGTTGGCGGCCTGCTCGGCCCCGGCACGGCGGCCCTGCTGGATGCCGCGGCGCAGGTTGGTCAGCCGGCCGCGGACCTCCTCGGGGGCCCGGGAGACCTGCGGACCGGTCAGCGGCGAGGCCTCGGCGGTGCCGGAGACCAGGTTGGCCTGCGGGGTCCGCCGGGGCAGGCCCGACATGGTGACCCCGCTGGTCGAGGGCTCGCGGATCTGCTCGGCGCGGCGCCAGCGCTCGTCGTTCGCGGACGGACGCCACGGCGCGTCGCCGGGGCCCGGCTGCGGCTGGCCCTGCGGCGGCTGCTGCTGGTTCTGCTGCGGGGCCTGCTGCTGCGGGGCCTGCGGGGGCGCCTGCCGCGGAGCCCGCTGCTCCGGGGCCGGCTGCTGGTACTCCGGCGCGGACGTGCCGGGGCGGCGCGGCTGGTACGGCCGCGGCCGCGCCTCGTCGGCCTGCGGGTACCAGGGCTGCTCGCCGGCGCCCTGCTGACCGCCGGCCTGGGACGGGCCGGTCGGCAGCGCCATCGGCTCCTGGTGCGGCAGCGGCTGCGGCTGCTGCTGCGGGGCCTGCTCCTGGCGCACCGGCTCCGGCCGCGGCGGGTTCGGCACGTTCGGCAGCACCGGCTCGACCAGGCCGAGGCCCAGCGGGTCCCGCGGGTCGATCTGGCTGGCCTCGAAGCGCGGACGGGCGAACTGCTGGGTGCTCTCCACCGGCGCCGGCTCGGCCGACGGCAGCGGCTGGGGCTGCTGCTGCGGGGCCTGCGGCGGCAGCTGCGGCTGACGGTCGCGCTGCGGCGCGTCCGGGCCGGGGCGCTGCGGGCCGCGCGGGCCCTGGGCGGCGGGCCGGCCGGGGGCGCCGGGGCCCTGCGGGGCCGGACGGCGCTGCGGCAGGCTGACCTGCGGACGGTTGCCGGGCCGGGCGCCCTGCTGCGGCGCGCCGGGGCCGCCGGGGCGGCCGTGCTGCGGCTGCTCGCCGGTCCGGGCACCCGGACCGCCGTCGAACTCGCCGCCGGGACGCGGCCGCTCCTGGCCGGGGCGGCCCGGCTGGGGCTGGCCGGGCTGGCCGGCCTGCGGCTGACGGTCGCGGCGGGGCAGGCCGTTCTGGCCGTTCTGGCCGCCCTGCGGCGGGCCCTGGCGGCCCGGGGTGCGCTGCGGGAGACCACCCTGCTGGGCCTGCTGGCCCTGCTGCGGAGCCTGCTGCTGCTTCGGCGGGGCCGGCTGCTTCTGCTGCGGCTGGGCGGGCTTGCGGCCCCGGCCCTGCGGCTGGCCGCCCTGCTGGTTGCCGCCCTGCGGGACGGGGTTCTCGCGCAGCGACTGGCCGACCTGGCGGGTCGGCAGACCGCCGCCGGGCGCACCCGGGCCGCCCTGCGGACCGGGACCGGCCTGCGGACCGCCGGCCGGAGCGGCCGGACCGCCCTGGCCGAGCTGCGGGCGCCCGCCCTGCGGGGTACCGGTGGCCGGGCCCTGGCCGAGTGCGGCCGGACCGCTCTGGCGGCCGGGCGGCACCTGGCGCTGCTGGCGCGGCGTCGGGGTGACCCCGCGCTGCTGCTTGCCCTGGGCGGAACCGGCCCGGGCGGGGCCGCGGCGGTCGCCGGAGTTGGTGACGTCCACCGGGAGCATGACCAGCGCGGTGGTGCCGCCGGAGTCGCTGGGACGCAGCTGGATCCGGATGCCGTGGCGCAGCGACAGGCGGCCGACCACGAAGAGGCCCATGCGGCGGGAGACGGAGACGTCCACCGTCGGCGGGTTGGCGAGGCGCTCGTTGATCTCGGCGAGGTCGTCGGGGCTCAGGCCGATGCCGGTGTCGTGGATCTCGACCAGCACGCGACCGTCCGGCAGCGCGTGGCCGGTGACCCGGACGCGGGTCTGCGGGCTGGAGAACGAGGTGGCGTTCTCCAGCAGCTCGGCGAGCAGGTGGACGAGGTCGTTGACGACGCGGCCGGCGACCTCGGCCGACGGCACGGCGGCGAGTTCGATGCGCTCGTACTGCTCCACCTCGGAGGCGGCGGCGCGGAGCACGTCGACGAGGGGGACGGGACGGGTCCAGCGGCGGCCCGGGTCCTCACCGGCGAGGACGAGGAGGTTTTCGCCGTTGCGGCGCATGCGGGTCGCGAGGTGGTCCAGCTTGAAGAGGTTGGCCAGCTGGTCCGGGTCCGCCTCGCGGCTCTCCAGCTCGGAGATGAGCGACAGCTGGCGCTGGATGAGGCCCTGGCTGCGGCGGGAGAGGTTGGTGAACATCGCGTTGATGTTGCCGCGCAGGAGGGCCTGCTCGGCGGCGAGGCGGACGGCCTCGCTGTGCACCATGTCGAACGCGTGGGCCACGTGGCCGATCTCGTCGGTGGAGTCGACGGCGACCGGCTCCACCGTGGTGTCGACGTCGTGCGGGTCGGCCTCGGAGAGGGTCTTGACCAGCTCGGGTAGACGGCGCTCGGCGACGTCCTCGGCCGCGGCCTGCAGACGGGTCAGCGAGCGCACCATCGAGCGGGCGATCAGACCGGCGCCACCGAGGGCGACGAGCAGCACCAGGGCGATCGCGACACCGATGATCAGGGCGTCGGCGTCGGCCTGGGACTGGAGGTCCTGGGCCTTGCCGTCCAGGTTCTCGATGAGCTTGGACTCGATCCGGCGCTCGGCGGTGATCTTGGCGCTGGCCTTCTCGAACCAGTCCTTGTAGCTGACCGCCTCGGTCTGCCGGATGCCGCTCTGGGTGAGGATCGTGGAGGCGTAGCGGTCGGCGTCGGCGACCACCGAGTTGTAGCTGAGCTGGCTGCGCAGGTTGTCCAGGTCGTGCGCGGTGTAGATGTTGTTGAAGCTCGCGATCGCGTTGTCGTACGAGCTGCGCAGACGGATACCGAAGGACTCGTCGCTGGGGCTGAGGTCGGGGCTCTTCGGGTTGGCGAGCGCGGCGCTGATCAGGGCCCGCTGCTGCGAGGTCGCGTTCTTCGCCAGCGAGAACTGCTGCAGCGCGCGGGTCGAGACGACCAGGTCCTTGTTGTTCGACGCGAGCGCGATGTCCTGGGTGATGGACAGCAGGTCGCGGATGATCACGTCGTAGGCGGTGATCGTCGACTGGATGTTCTGGTTGTTCTGGTACGGCAGGCTGCGGGTGTCCGCGATCGAGTTCAGGTCCTTGCGGATCTGGAGCAACAGCGCCTTGCCGCCGGACAGTTCGAGGTTCTCGAACCGGTCGGAGGACGTGGTGAAGGTGCGGCTCAGGTCGTCGGTGGACTTGCGGGCCGCGACGATGTCGTCGTCCAGCGGGGCGGTCGGGTCGTGGGTGATCGGGCCGGCGCTGATGTCGCGCTCGGTCTGCAGCGCGTCCGCGAGGTTGGTCGCCTTCTTGGCCAGGTCGGACAGGTTGGCCATCTGGGCGAGTTGCTGCGAGTTCTCCATCGAGCTCTGGATGCGCAGGCCACCGAGGACCAGCGAGACCAGCACGGGGAGGGCGAGCAGCGCGATCAGGCGGGTGCGGATGCGCCAGTTGCGCATCGCGAGCCGGCTCAGACCGGTGGCGCGGCGCCGGGTCAGGGAGGTGCGGAGTTTGTCCCGGGCGGACTTCCGCTCCTGGCCGTCGTCCTCCGGGTGGCCGGTGGCCTCGGGTGTCACCGGCTCGGCCGGGCCGCCGGGGGCCGCCGCCTGTTGAGGGGCTGCCACAGGCTCACGCGACTCCGGGTTTCCCGCGGCGCCGCTACCCCTTTTGAAACGTCCCTGCACTGGCGTCGCAACCTCTGGACCGGGCGTCCCGCCGCGTCGCCACGGCCTGGACGGTGTCGAGTTTCCATCCGCACCCCGGCCGGTCCGGGAGAGCGGGCACCGGGGTGGACCACTCCCTACCCACGGTCCGTCGCATTCCAGCACAGCCGGGGAATCCCAACAAGGGCCGCAGGAACCGGGCCCCCGGCGCTACCGACCGCTTGTGCGATCTCACGGACTGTGCGGTAACCGGACCGGAATACCGCCCTTTTCGGACACTCGCCGGATACATGCCAAGCGGGCCCGGCGTCGGGAAGAGCCGCAGACCTTCCGGAATGCCCCTTATCGGCGGAATGTCGGAAAATCCCGGTGCGGCGATATGTCGGATATCTGCACTTTGCTCGGCATTTTGTGAGCAAAATCACAGTCTAATGTGTAGCTTTGGTCACGGTCTCTGTGGAATGAGATCTCGTAACCTGGCTGTCTCCGGAGCACGGCCCCGATCAGCCTGCCCAGAACCCCTCCGAATCAATCGGAATCCATCAGGCCGGTGCCGATCCGCGATCGCTCCGGCCATGACCACGAGGTGCTCTCGATGCCCCAGGCGAAGAACGCCACCAAGTCCACGCTGTCCTGCCGCCCCACGGCGAACCCGCGCCGGACGACGCTGGCCTCGGTCGAGGACTTCAGCAAGATCCCGGGCGCCCGCAAGCCCGAGGACGTCGTGACCTACGGCACCGAGCTGCCGGCCGCCACCGCGAACCCGCGCCGTACCCAGCTGATGGTCGCCCCGGTCGTCCTCGTGCAGGACTGACCCACAGCGTCCCCACCGAGGGCGCCTTCGTCACCACCACTGATGACGAAGGCGCCCTCTCGCTGTTCGCCCGCTCGCCTCCGGGGCGCCCCGAATCCGGGCAAAGCGGTCGGCCGGGGCCCCACGCGATAGCCTGGAGGCCGATTGACGGGGCCGCGCCCACTTGCGGGCGGGGCGCCCACCAGCGCCCGGGCGCGCCCCGGGCGGCCGACGAAGCGAGGGGTAGCCCAGCCGTGCGCATTGCCAGGTTTTCCGTCCGGGAAGGGAGCCCTGCCGCCGGCAGCGTCTCCTTCGGAGTGGTGGAGGGCGACCCCTCCCAGCCCGACTCGCTGGTCGTCCACGCGCTGGCCGGCCACCCGTTCGGCCAACCCCAGCCCACCGGCGAGAGCTACCGCTTCCAGGACGTCCGGCTGCTCAGCCCGATGCTCCCGAACAAGATCGTGGCGGTCGGCCGCAACTACGCGGCGCACGCGGCGGAGCTCGGCAACGACGTCCCCGACGTCCCGCTCACCTTCTTCAAGCCGTCCACCTCGGTGATCGGTCCGACCGAGAGCATCGCCTACCCGTCGTTCTCCTCGGACGTCCACCACGAGGCCGAACTGGCCGTGGTGATCGGCCGGATGTGCCGCGAGGTGCCGCTGGACCGGGTGCCCGAGGTGATCCTCGGCTACACCTGCGCCAACGACGTCACCGCCCGGGACGTCCAGCAGCGCGAGGGCCAGTGGGCCCGGGCCAAGGGCTTCGACACGGCCTGCCCGCTGGGCCCGTGGATCGAGACCGACCTCGACCCGAGCGACCTCGCGATCACCTGCACGGTCAACGGCGAGCTCCGCCAGACCGGCCGCACCTCCCTGATGATCCGCTCGGTCGCCGAGCTGATCGTCCACATCTCCGAGGCCATGACGCTGCTGCCCGGCGACGTCATCCTCACCGGCACGCCCGCAGGGGTGGGCCCCCTCAACGTCGGCGACGAGGTCGCCGTCTCCATCGAAGGCATCGGCACTCTCACCAACAAGGTGATCAAGCGTGGCTAACACTGACCCGGCCGTCCGGGTTCGCTTCTGTCCCTCCCCGACCGGCAACCCCCACGTGGGGATGGTCCGCACGGCCCTCTTCAACTGGGCCTACGCCCGCCACAACGGCGGCACGCTGGTCTTCCGGATCGAGGACACCGACTCCGCCCGCGACTCCGAGGAGTCGTACAACCAGCTGCTCGACGCCATGAGCTGGCTCGGCCTGGACTGGGACGAGGGCCCGGAGGTCGGCGGGCCGCACGCGCCGTACCGCCAGTCGCAGCGGATGGACATCTACGCCGATGTCGCCCGCCGCCTGCACGAGGCCGGCCACGCCTACCACTGCTACTGCTCCACCGAGGAGCTGGACGCCCGCCGCGAGGCCGCCCGCGCGGCCGGCAAGCCCTCCGGCTACGACGGCCACTGCCGCGAGCTGACGGACGAGCAGGTGGCGGTCTACAAGCTGGAGAAGCGCGAGCCGATCCTGCGCTTCCGGATGCCCGACAAGACCATCAGCTTCGACGACCTGGTCCGCGGCACGCTCACCTTCGAGCCGGAGAACGTGCCGGACTACGGCATCGTCCGGGCCAACGGCGCCCCGCTGTACACCCTGGTCAACCCGGTGGACGACGCCCTGATGGGCATCACCCACGTGCTGCGCGGCGAGGACCTGCTCTCCTCCACCCCGCGGCAGATCGCGCTGTACGCCGCCCTCGCCGAGATCGGCGTCGGCAACGGCACCACCCCGCGCTTCGGCCACCTGCCGTACGTGATGGGCGAGGGCAACAAGAAGCTCTCCAAGCGCGACCCGCAGTCCTCGCTCAACATGTACCGCGAGCGCGGCTTCATCCGCGAGGGCCTGCTCAACTACCTGTCCCTGCTGGGCTGGTCGCTGGCCGAGGACCGCGACCTGTTCGACATGGACGAGATGGTCGCCGCCTTCGACATCACCAAGGTGAACGCCAACCCGGCCCGCTTCGACCTGAAGAAGTGCGAGGCGATCAACGCCGAGCACGTCCGCCGACTGGCCCCGGAGGACTTCGTCCGCCGCCTGGTGCCCTTCCTCCAGGGCGCCGAGCTGCTGCCGGCCGAGCCCACCGCCGAGCAGCTGGACCTGCTCGCCAAGGTGGCGCCGCTCACCCAGGAGCGGATGGTCGTGCTGAGCGAGATCGTGAACATGGCCGGCTTCCTCTTCGTGGCGCCGGAGAAGTTCGCCCTGGACCCGGACGACGCGGCCAAGGTGCTCACCGCCGACGCCCGCCCGGTGCTGGAGGCCAGCATCAAGGCGCTGGAGGAGCTCGCGGACTTCACTCCGGAGCCGATCCAGGCCGCGCTGCGCGAGGCGCTGGTGGACGGGCTGGGCATCAAGCCCAAGTTCGCCTTCACGCCGCTGCGGGTGGCCGTCACGGGCCGCCGGGTCTCCCCGCCGCTGTTCGAGTCCATGGAGCTGCTGGGACGCCCGGAGACGCTGCGCCGGCTGCGGGCCGCCCTGGACGCCCTGCCGGCCGCCTGAGCGGACCGCTGAGCAGGCCGCGGGCCCGGCTTCGTGCCGGGCCCGCGGCGTACCCGGAGGCCGTCCGCGGGCCCCCGGCCGCTGCCTGGGGTTATCGATTTTGGAGCCTGGGCCGACGTCGGGTAATGTTCTTTCTGCGCCGCCCGGGAGGGAACGGACGAGGGAGCGAAAGCCCCTCGGAAGGGACCGACCGAGAGGCGCAACGCCTGGGAAGGGCCCGCAGGGGCTCAACTCTGGTGGGGTATGGTGTAATTGGCAGCACGAGTGATTCTGGTTCATTTAGTCTAGGTTCGAGTCCTGGTACCCCAGCGCAGTACGCGAGTACGGCACACAAAAGAAGATCAAGCCCCCGTTGTGTAGCGGCCTAGCACGCTGCCCTCTCACGGCAGTAGCGCCGGTTCGAATCCGGTCGGGGGTACTGATCCCGCAAGGGATCACCTGGAAAGCCCCCGTTGTGTAGCGGCCTAGCACGCTGCCCTCTCACGGCAGTAGCGCCGGTTCGAATCCGGTCGGGGGTACTGATCCCGCAAGGGATCACCTGGAAAGCCCCCGTTGTGTAGCGGCCTAGCACGCTGCCCTCTCACGGCAGTAGCGCCGGTTCGAATCCGGTCGGGGGTACTTCAGAGCAGGAAGCCGATGGGCTCGCCCGTCGGCTCTTGCTTTGTGTTGGGGTATGGTGTAATTGGCAGCACGAGTGATTCTGGTTCATTTAGTCTAGGTTCGAGTCCTGGTACCCCAGCCAGAAATTGGAAAGACCCCGGTACCGGGGTCTTTTTTCGTTTTCCGTCGAAGGCTCCTCGAAAGGGCCCCACCCGCGCCGGGTGGGGCCCTTTCGGCGTTCCCCGGGCCGGGTGTGCGGGTGGCCGGGCGCTGTCCATGCGCTAAGACTGCGGTCTCACTCCGCGAGACACCAGTTCAATCTCCGGCGAAAAGCGCCACCCTGGACGGGAGCGGCCCGGGAGTCTCAGGGCGGCGCACACGCTTTGACCTCGACGACACGAGAAGGCCGGCAACGCGGCCGGCTGGAGGGAATCCGATGGGACGGACACTCGCAGAGAAGGTCTGGGACGACCACGTCGTGCGGCGCGCGGAGGGCGAACCCGACCTCCTCTTCATCGACCTGCACCTGCTCCACGAGGTCACCAGCCCGCAGGCCTTCGACGGGCTGCGGCTGGCCGGCCGCCCGGTCCGCCGCACCGATCTGACGATCGCCACGGAGGACCACAACACCCCCACCCTGGACATCGACAAGCCGATCGCCGACCCGGTCTCCAAGGTGCAGCTGGAGACCCTGCGGAAGAACGCCGCCGAGTTCGGCGTCCGGATCCACTCGCTCGGCGACGTCGAGCAGGGCGTCGTGCACGTCGTCGGCCCGCAGCTCGGCCTGACCCAGCCCGGCATGACCGTGGTCTGCGGCGACTCCCACACCTCGACCCACGGCGCCTTCGGCGCGCTGGCGTTCGGCATCGGCACCAGCCAGGTCGAGCACGTGCTGGCCACCCAGACCCTGCCGCTGGCGCCGTTCCGGACCATGGCCGTCACCGTCGAGGGCGAACTGCCCGAGGGCGTCACCGCCAAGGACCTGATCCTGGCCGTCATCGCGAAGATCGGCACCGGCGGCGGCCAGGGCTACGTCCTGGAGTACCGCGGTTCGGCGATCCGGAGCCTGTCGATGGAGGCCCGGATGACCGTCTGCAACATGTCGATCGAGGCCGGCGCCCGGGCGGGCATGATCGCCCCGGACGAGACCACCTTCGCGTACCTGGAGGGCCGCCCGCACGCGCCCAAGGGCGAGGACTGGGACGCCGCCGTCGCGTACTGGCGGACCCTGGGCACCGACGAGGACGCGGTCTTCGACCACGAGGTCTTCATCGACGCGAGCGAGCTGACCCCGTTCGTCACCTGGGGCACCAACCCCGGCCAGGGCGCGCCGCTGGGCTCGGACGTGCCGGACCCGGCCTCCTTCGCCGACCCGCAGGAGCGCCTGGCCGCCGAGAACGCCCTGGCCTACATGGGCCTGGAGGCCGGCACCCCGCTGCGCGAGGTGAAGGTCGACGCCGTCTTCGTCGGCTCCTGCACCAACGGCCGGATCGAGGACCTGCGGGCCGCCGCGGCCGTCGTGGAGGGCCGCCGGATCGCCGACGGGGTGCGGATGCTGGTGGTCCCCGGGTCCGTCCGGGTCGCCCTGCAGGCCGTCGAGGAGGGCCTGGACAAGGTGTTCACCGCGGCCGGCGCCGAGTGGCGCCACGCGGGCTGCTCGATGTGCCTGGGCATGAACCCCGACCAGCTCGCCCCGGGGGAGCGCTGCGCCTCCACCTCGAACCGCAACTTCGAGGGCCGGCAGGGCAAGGGCGGCCGCACCCACCTGGTGTCCCCGCAGGTCGCCGCCGCGACCGCCGTCCTGGGCCGCCTCGCGGCCCCCGCCGACCTGACCGCCGACGTCGCTGCCGTGGAGGCCTGAGCCATGGAGAAGTTCACCACCCACACCGGGCGGGCCGTCCCGCTGCGCCGCAGCAACGTGGACACCGACCAGATCATCCCCGCCCACTGGCTCAAGAAGGTCACCCGATCCGGTTTCGAGGGCGGCCTGTTCGAGGCCTGGCGCAAGGACGAGTCGTTCGTCCTCAACCGGCCCGAGCGGCAGGGCGCCACGGTCCTGGTGGCCGGCCCCGAGTTCGGCACCGGCTCCTCCCGGGAGCACGCCGTCTGGGCGCTCCAGAACTACGGCTTCCACGCGGTGATCTCGTCCCGCTTCGCCGACATCTTCCGGGGCAACTCCCTGAAGAACGGCCTGCTGACGGTCGTCCTGCCGCAGGAGACCGTCGAGCGGCTCTGGGTGCTCACGGAGAGTGACCCCTCGGCCGAGATCACCGTCGACCTGGAGGCCCGCGAAGTGCGGGCCGAGGGCGTCACGGCGGCCTTCGAACTGGACGACAACGTCCGGTGGCGGCTGCTCAACGGCCTGGACGACATCAGCATCACGCTGCAGAACGAGGCCGACATCGCGGCCTTCGAGGCGACCCGCCCGGCCTTCAAGCCCCGTACTCTGCCGGTCGCCTGAGTTCCCCTCAGAACAAGCATTCTGACGATCCGCCGGATGGCCCGTGCCCCCCTCGGGGGGGCCGGGCCATCCGTCGTTCCGGAGCACGAGTTAGCGCCGCGGGCCGCCCCGGATTGCCCATTTGGCTTTGCGGAAGAGGGCCCCGCGCAAGTACAACTGCGGGTAGATGGCACAATCAGTACATGCACCGGCACCATGAACCTCCGTACGCGGGCGGCGAACCCGCGGCTGAGGACTCCGTGGGCCGGCCATCCGAACGCCGAATTGACGAACGGCCGGTCGTCACCTCCGCGCCAGCTGAGGGGCCGGACGACCAGGAAGTCGCAGCGCTCTACGCGCTTGTGGCCGAGCGGTTGAAGCAAGCTCACGCCCGCGTGCATGCGCTGAACGTGTCTGCCGATGCAAAGACCGCTCTCACCCGTCAACTCCTCATCGTCACCGAGACCGCCAAGCGCGATCTTCCGGAGGCGGCAAGGCGGTTGAGTCGCTTTGTACATGACCTCGACGAGGGGCCCCCGCCGCTCGACTGAGGTCGCCGACGCGCAAATCCATTGCGACACTAGGGTGATTCGCGCGTTTGGTAATTGAAAGTCCGCAGATACATACCTAACGTGCGAAAAGAACGGATGGAATCATCCGGCGCCCGTTTCCGAAGGGGAAGACGTGAACAAGGCTCAGCTTGTCGAAGCGGTGGCCGAGCAGCTGGGCGGTCGCAAGGCTGCCGCAGAGGCCGTCGACGCAGTGCTCGACACCATGGTCCGTGCCGTTGTGGCCGGTGACCGGGTTTCGGTCACCGGGTTCGGCACCTTCGAGAAGGTGGAGCGCTCCGCGCGCTTCGCCCGCAACCCGCAGACCGGCGAGCGGGTCAAGGTCAAGAAGACCTCGGTCCCGCGCTTCCGCCCGGGCCAGGGCTTCAAGGACCTGGTCAGCGGCAGCAAGAAGCTGCCGAAGGAGGGCCCCTCGGTGAAGAAGGCCCCCAAGGGCTCCCTCACCCCGGGCAAGAGCGGCGTCGCCGCCACCCCGGCCGCCAAGCGTGCCGCCACCAAGCGCGCCGCCGCTGCCGCCGCCGCTCCGGCCACCAAGAAGGCCGCCGCCAAGAAGACGGCGACCACGGCCGCCGCCAAGAAGGCGACCACCGCGGCCGCCGCCAAGAAGACCACGGCCACCGCCAAGAAGAGCGCCGCGAAGACCACGGCTGCGAAGACCACGGCCGCGAAGACCACCGCCGCCAAGAAGACCACGGCCGCCGCGACCAAGGCCGCCGCGACCAAGAAGACGGCCGCGGCGAAGAAGGCGACCACCACGGCCGCCGCCAAGAAGACCACGGCCACCGCCAAGAAGGCGACCGCCACGGCCAAGAAGACGGCGCCGGCGAAGAAGACCGCCACCCGCAAGACCACCGCGCGCAAGACCTCCGCCAAGTAGGTCCCGCGCGACCGTCCCAGGACGGCTTTCGGCACAGAGCCGCGGCACCCCCTCCGTGAATTCACGGGGACCGGTCGCCGCGGCTCTCGCGGTTTCCGGGCGCTCGGTCAGGAATCGACGGCGGGCGGCGGCGCGGGGGTGTCCCGGGGATCGGGGGTGTCCCGGGTATCGCGGAGCGGTGGGGGCGGCGGCCCGCGCGGTGCGGGCCGGGCGGGCCGTCAGCCCTCGGCGGGGTCGGGGAAGGTCTGCAGCGTCACGAAGACCACCCGGCGGGCCTCGCCGGCGCCCTCGGTGCGGATCCGCACCCGCTGGCCGGGGCGCAGCAGCCGCAGGCCGCCGGCGTCGAAGGCGGCCGCGTCGAACGGCACCGGGGTCCCGTCGTCGAGCAGCACGGAGCCGGCCCGGGTGGCGGGGTCGAAGGTGAACGCGGTGGCCTGCATGCGAGCAGCATAGCGAGCGGGCCGGGCCGGACCGGGGAGCAGGTCGACGCGGGGCCGGGACGGGGCCGTCAGGGGCTCGGGACCGCCTCGGGGCGGGCTCGGGACGGGCTCAGGACAGGCTCAGACGGGCGACCAGCGCGCTGGTGTGCGGGCCGAGGCCGAGTGCCGAGGCCTCGCCGAGGTCCGTCCCGGTGTCCACGTCCCGGCGCACCGACTCCACGTCCGCGAGGCGCAGTTCGAGCGCCCCGCCGGCCGCGTGCCGGGCCCGCGAGCCGTCCCCGAAGGCGGGGGAGAGCGGCCGGCCGGGGGCGCAGGCGAGCAGCGTGGTGCCGAGCCCGGGGGAGTCCGGCAGGAAGGCCCGGCCGTCCGGCGGCACCGCGCCCAGCACCCGGGCGAGTTCGGCCGGCCGCAGCGCCGGGAGGTCCGCCGAGAGCGCCGCCAGCGGGGCCCGCTGGGCCAGTGCCCGGGC
>NZ_JBEXJK010000244.1:0-12627 GCF_040609095.1 Kitasatospora sp. NPDC004799 | reverse complement strand
GACGACGGTCTGGTTCTTGTTCGGGTCCAGGCCGTACGGGCGGGTCTGGGCCATCGCCAGGATCTCGCCTGGCCGGGCGGCGCGCGGCGCAGGGCGGGGGTTGGCACCCGCCGGCAGGCGGGTGGGGGGTGGATGGTGGGGAACGGCGGGGAAACTCCTCAACAAGCGGATGACGCGCGGGTGTCCACCCCGCGACGGGCGAAGCAGGAACGCCGAAACGCCGCCGCCCGGGACTTCCGAAGAAGTCCCGGGCAGCGGCGAAGCCGAAAGCAGCGATCAGACGTTGAACCCCAGCGCCCGCAGCTGCTCGCGCCCGTCGTCCGTGATCTTGTCCGGCCCCCACGGCGGCATCCAGACCCAGTTGATCCGCAGGTCCTGCACCAGCCCGTCGGTCGCGGTCTTGGCCTGGTCCTCGATGACGTCGGTCAGCGGGCAGGCCGCCGAGGTGAGCGTCATGTCGATGGTGGCCACGTCGGACTCGTCGATGTGGATGCCGTAGATCAGGCCCAGGTTGACGACGTCGATGCCCAGTTCCGGGTCGACGACGTCCATCAGGGCCTCGGTCAGGTCCTCGACCGAGACCGTGCCGGCGGTGGTGCCGACGATGACGGTGCCGTTCTGCTCCTCCGCAGCGGAGGCCTCGGCGGCGGCGGTGGTGGTGCTCTCGTCACTCATGGTCTTGTCCTCCTCTGCGCTTCAGTCGTTCACGGCGGGGTGCTGGGCGAGCGCCTGGGCGGTGGCGTCCTTCCAGGCCATCCAGCTGAGCAGGGCGCACTTGACCCGGGCCGGGTACTTGGAGACGCCGGCGAACGCGACCGCGTCCTCCAGCACCTCCTCGTCGCCCTCGCCCTGGCCCTTGCTCTGCATCAGCTCCAGGAAGGCCTCCTGGACCGCCTGCGCCTCGCCCACGGACTTGCCGACCACCAGGTCGTTGAGCACCGAGGCGCTCGCCTGGCTGATCGAACAGCCCTGGGACTCGTACGAGACGTCGGCCACCGTCGCGCCGTCGAGCTTCACCCGCAGGGTGATCTCGTCGCCGCACGTCGGGTTGACGTGGTGCACCTCGGCGTCGCCCTCCCGCAGCCCCTTGCCGTGCGGGTTGCGGTAGTGGTCCAGGATGATGTCCTGGTACATCGAGTCGAGCTTCATGGTCGTCCTGCCCCGTCCCGTCAGCCGAAGAAGTTCCGGACGTGGTGCAGGCCGTCGATCAGCGCGTCGACCTCGCCCGGCGTCGAGTACAGATAGAACGACGCCCGCGTGGTCGCCGGAATTCCGTACCGCAGGCAGACCGGCCGCGCGCAGTGGTGGCCGACGCGCACGGCGATGCCCTGCTCGTCCAGCACCTGGCCCACGTCGTGCGGGTGGATGTCACCAAGGGTGAAGGAGATCGCCGCGCCGCGGTCCACGGCCGTGCGCGGGCCGATGATCCGCAGGTCCGGGACCTCCAGCAGCCGCTCGACGGCGTACTCGGTGATCGCGTGCTCGTGCGCCGCGATCCGGTCCATCCCGATGCCCTGCAGGTAGTCGATGGCCGCGCCGAGCCCGACCGCCTGGGCGATCGGCGGGGTGCCGGCCTCGAACTTGTGCGGCGCCGGGGCGTAGGTGGACGAGCCCATGGTGACGGTCTCGATCATCTCGCCGCCGCCGAGGAACGGCGGGAGGTCCTCCAGCAGCTCGTGGCGGCCCCAGAGCACGCCGATGCCGGTCGGGCCCAGCATCTTGTGGCCGGTGAAGGCGACGAAGTCGGCCTCCAGCGCCTGCACGTCCAGCACCATGTGCGGGGCGGCCTGCGAGGCGTCGATGACGACCAGCGCGCCGACCGACTGGGCCTTGCGGACGATGGTCTCGACCGGGTTGACCGTGCCCAGCAGGTTGGAGACCAGGGTGAAGGAGACCACCTTGGTCTTCTCGGTGATCAGCTCGTCGATGTTCGACAGGTCGAGCCGGCCCTCGTCGGTCAGCCCGAACCACTTGAGCTTCGCACCGGTGCGCTGCGACAGCAGCTGCCACGGAACGATGTTGGAGTGGTGCTCCATCTCCGTGATGACGATCTCGGAGTCGGCGTCCACCCGGTACGGCTCGTCGGCCCAACCGAGCATGTTGGCCACGAGGTTGAGCGACTCCGAGGCGTTCTTGGTGAAGATCACCTCGTTGCGGCTCGGCGCGTTGACGAACGCCGCGACCTTGTCCCGGGCGCCCTCGTACAGCGCCGTGGCCTCCTCCGCGAGCACGTGCACGCCGCGGTGGACGTTGGCGTTGTGCCGCTCGTAGTAGGCGTTCAGCGCCTCCAGGACCTGGCGCGGCTTCTGCGAGGTGGCCGCGTTGTCCAGGTAGACCAGCGGCTTCTCGTCGTGCAGCAGCCGCTGCAGGACCGGGAAGTCCTTGCGGATCGCGTCGGTGTCGAGCAGTCCCGCGAACGGATGCGTCACTCGGACGCGCCCCCCTTCACATACGCCTCGTAGCCCTCGTCCTCCAGCTTGTCGGCCAGCTCGGCGCCGCCGGACTCGACGATGCGGCCGCCCGCGAAGACATGGACGTAGTCGGGCTTGATGTACCGCAGGATGCGGGTGTAGTGGGTCACCAGCAGGGTGCCGACCTCGCCGGTCGAGCGGACCCGGTTGATGCCCTCGGAGACGATCCGCAGCGCGTCGACGTCCAGGCCGGAGTCGGTCTCGTCGAGGATGGCGATCTTCGGCTTGAGCAGCTCCAGCTGGAGGATCTCGTGGCGCTTCTTCTCGCCGCCGGAGAAGCCCTCGTTGACGTTGCGCTCGGCGAAGGCCGGGTCCATCTGGAGGGCGGCCATCGCCTCCTTGACCTCCTTCACCCACAGCCGCAGCTTCGGGGCCTCGCCGCGGACGGCGGTGGCGGCGGTGCGCAGGAAGTTGCTGACCGAGACGCCCGGGACCTCGACCGGGTACTGCATGGCCAGGAAGACGCCGGCCTTGGCGCGCTCGTCGACGGACATCTCCAGGACGTCCTCGCCGTCCAGCAGCACCGAGCCGCCGGTGACGGTGTACTTGGGGTGGCCGGCCAGCGAGTAGGCCAGGGTGGACTTGCCGGAGCCGTTCGGACCCATGATGGCGTGGGTCTCGCCCTGCTTCACGGTCAGGTCGACGCCCTTCAGGATCTCGCGCGGGCCGTTCTCGGCTTCCACGGAGACGTGCAGGTCGCGGATTTCAAGGGTTGCCATGTGTACTCAGGACTCCTGGTTGACGGAGACGAGCACATCGTCCCCTTCGATCTTTACGGGGTAGACAGCGACCGGCTTGGTGGCGGGCAGGCCGGACGGCTTGCCGGTGCGCAGGTCGAAGCTGGAGCCGTGCAGCCAGCACTCGATCATGCAGTCCTCGACCTCGCCCTCGGAGAGCGAGACGTTCGCGTGCGAGCAGGTGTCGTTGATCGCGAACACCCCCTCGTCGGTGCGGACGACGGAGACCGGCACGCCGTTGAGGTCCACGCGCTTGGGAACGTCCTCCTGGAGGTCGCTCAGCGCGCAGGCACGGAGGAAGGTCATCGCGCTCAGACCGCCGATTCCAGCTCGGCGTCGATCTTCTCCATGAGCTGCTCCTGGACCTCGGCCACGCCGATCTGCTGGAGCAGCTCGGCGAAGAAGCCGCGCACCACCAGGCGGCGGGCCTCGTCGGCCGGGATGCCGCGGGCCTGCAGGTAGAACAGCTGCTCGTCGTCGAAGCGGCCGGTCGCCGAGGCGTGGCCGGCGCCGACGATCTCGCCGGTCTCGATCTCCAGGTTCGGGATCGAGTCCACCCGGGCGCCGTCGGTGAGCACCAGGTTCCGGTTGAGCTCGTACGTGTCGGTGCCGAGCGCGGCGGCGCGGATCAGCACGTCGCCGACCCAGACCGCGTGCGCGTCCTGGCCCTGCAGCGCGCCCTTGTACGCCACGTTCGACCGGCAGTGCGGCGTGTCGTGGTCGATCACCAGGCGGTGCTCCAGGTGCTGGCCGGCGTCGGCGAAGTACAGGCCGAACAGCTCGGCCTCGCCGCCGGGGCCCGCGTAGTTGACCCGCGGGTGCAGGCGGACCAGGTCGCCGCCGAAGGTGACGACCACGGACTTGTACGAGGCGTCCCGGCCGACCAGCGCGTTGTGCTGGGCGACGTGGACGGCGTCCCGGTCCCAGTCCTGGACGGAGACGAAGGTGAGCTTGGCGCCGTCGCCGACCAGCAGCTCCACGTTGGCGGCCCGGGTGCCGGCGCCCGCGTGGTTCAGCACCACGACGGCCTCGGCGAACGGCTTGACGTCGATCACCACGTGGGCGAAGCGGACCCCGCCCTCGCCGCGCACGTCGATCTTCACCGGCTCGGTGAGCACCGCGTCCTTGGGGACGGTGACCACGAGCGCCTGCTCGAAGGCGCTGAACGCCTGCGCGGCGACCCGGTCGACCGGCGTGCCGGCCTTGCCCAGACGGGCGTCGTCCCGGCCGACGGTCTCGGCGGTGACGCCGTCCGGCAGCGTGAACTCGACCTTGTCCTCGCCCCGCTGAGCGGCGGCGGCGGTGCCGTCGTGCAGCCCGCCGAGGCGGTGCAGCGGGGTGAACCGCCAGTCCTCCTCGCGGCCGGTGGGCACCGGGAAGTCGTTCACGTCGAAGGACGGCTTGACCGCGACGCGCGCGTCGATCGGCTGCTGGACCGCGGTGCGGCCGGTGCCGGGGCCGGCGAGCTGGGCGCCCGCGCCGGCGGTGCCGACCTCGATCGAACCGGCGGTGGTGGAGCCGGTGGTGTTCTGGACGTCAGCCATGGCTGTCGTAGTGCTCTCTTCCTCGAAAAGTCGGTGGGCGGTCAGCGGTCGGGGGTCAGCCGACCGCGCCCTCCATCTGGAGCTCGATCAGCCGGTTGAGCTCCAGCGCGTACTCCATCGGCAGCTCGCGCGCGATCGGCTCGACGAAGCCGCGGACGATCATCGCCATCGCCTCGGTCTCGGTCAGGCCGCGGCTCATCAGGTAGAACAGCTGGTCCTCGCTGACCTTGGAGACGGTCGCCTCGTGGCCCATGGACACGTCGTCCTCGCGGACGTCCACGTACGGGTAGGTGTCCGAGCGGGAGATCGTGTCGACCAGCAGCGCGTCGCACAGCACGTTGGACTTGGCGCCGTGCGAGCCCTCGCCGATCTCGATCAGGCCGCGGTAGGAGGTCCGGCCGCCGCCGCGCGCCACCGACTTGGAGACGATGTGCGAGGAGGTGTTCGGCGCCATGTGCACCATCTTGGCGCCGGCGTCCTGGTGCTGGCCCTCGCCCGCGAAGGCGATCGACAGGGTCTCGCCCTTGGCGTGCTCGCCCATCAGGTAGACGGCCGGGTACTTCATGGTGACCTTGGAACCGATGTTGCCGTCGACCCACTCCATGGTCGCGCCCTCGTACGCCACGGCGCGCTTGGTGACCAGGTTGTAGACGTTGTTCGACCAGTTCTGGATGGTCGTGTAGCGGCAGCGGCCGCCCTTCTTGACGATGATCTCCACGACCGCCGAGTGCAGCGAGTCGGAGGAGTAGATCGGCGCGGTGCAGCCCTCGACGTAGTGGACGTAGGCGTCCTCGTCGACGATGATCAGCGTCCGCTCGAACTGGCCCATGTTCTCGGTGTTGATCCGGAAGTAGGCCTGCAGCGGGATGTCGACGTGCACGCCCTTCGGCACGTAGATGAACGATCCGCCGGACCACACCGCCGTGTTCAGCGCGGCGAACTTGTTGTCGCCGGCCGGGATCACGGTGCCGAAGTACTCCTTGAACAGCTCCGGGTGCTCGCGCAGCGCGGTGTCGGTGTCCAGGAAGATGACGCCCTGCTCCTCCAGGTCCTCGCGGATCTGGTGGTAGACGACCTCGGACTCGTACTGGGCGGCGACGCCGGCGACCAGGCGCTGCTTCTCCGCCTCCGGGATGCCGAGCTTGTCGTAGGTGGCCTTGATGTCCGCCGGCAGGTCCTCCCAGGACTCGGCCTGCTTCTCGGTGGAGCGGACGAAGTACTTGATGTTGTCGAAGTCGATGCCGGTCAGGTCGGAGCCCCAGGTCGGCATGGGCTTCTTGCCGAACAGCTTCAGGCCCTTGAGACGCAGGTTGAGCATCCACTCGGACTCGTTCTTCTTCGCGGAGATGTCGCGGACGACCTCCTCGCTGAGCCCGCGCTTGGCCGCGGCACCGGCGGTGTCCGGGTCGGCCCAGCCGTACTCGTAATTGCCCAGGCCTTCGAGCTCCGGGTGCGAAACGGTGTCAGTCATGCGAGCTTCCTAACGCGCGGACGCAGAATCTTCGGTGGACGCGGAATTTTCCGACGTGCTGGCAGTCGGCACCGCATCGGAGCCGCGGCCCGAGGGCAGCCGGGCGGACGACGATGCGGCACCGGATGCCGGCACATAGGTGGTGCAGACCCCGTCGCCGTGGGCGATCGTGGCCAGCCGTTGCACATGGGTGCCCAGGAGCTGGGAGAAGACCTCGGTCTCCGCCTCGCAGAGCTGCGGGAACTGCTCGGCGATGTGCGCGACCGGGCAGTGGTGCTGGCAGAGCTGGGCGCCCGCCGGGGCCTTGGCCGCGGCCGACGGGACACGCCGCACCGTGGCAGCGTACCCGTCCGCGCTCAGCGCCTGGGCGAGCGCCTCGGGGCGCTCCCCGGCGGCGGCCAGGCGCAGGGCCTCCAGGTACTTCTCCGCCTGCTTGCCGAACCGGGCGCGGGCGAAGGCGGCGACCGCCTCCTCGCCCGCCTTGCCGCCGCCCACCGAGTCCGCGATCCAGCGCAGCGCGTCGGCGGCGAGCTGGTCGTACGCCTGGTAGAAGGCGTCCCGGCCGGCGTCGGTGAGCGCGAAGACCTTGGCCGGACGGCCCCGGCCGCGGCTGCCGTAGACCCGCTGGTCGCGGGATTCGACCAGACCGGTGGCGGCCAGCCCGTCGAGGTGGCGGCGGACGGCGGCGGCGGTGAGGCCGAGCCGGCTCGCCAGGTCGGCGGCGGAGGACGGGCCGTGGTCCAGGATCGACCGGGCGACCCGGTCCCGGGTGGCCCGGTGGCCGTCCAGCAGCACCTCGGCCGCCGTCACGGGCACGTCACAGGAGGAGGCCGACTCGGCCTCCTGCAGCTGGGCGTGCTCGCGCATGTTTTTCACAACACCAGTGTTGCGTAATTACTTCCGTCGGGACAAGCCGTGATCCAGGCCTCACCGGTGTCATCCATCACGCAGGTAAGCCTTACCTGACCTGGGAAAACGATCACCGAGGCCGCCGATACCCCCCGCCCGAGGGGCCACACGTCCGGCGACTCTTACACTCGCCGGTATGCACTCCGAACCCGCGGTCCAGGTCGCCGGGCTGGTCAAACGCTACGGCGACAAGGTCGCGGTGGACGGCCTCGACCTCACCATCCCGGCCGGCGCGATCACCGCCGTCCTCGGCCCCAACGGCGCCGGCAAGACCACCACCATCGAGACCTGCGAGGGCTACCGCCGCCCCGACGCCGGCACCGTCCGCGTCCTCGGCCTCGACCCGGTCGCCCAGAACGCCGCGCTGCGGCCCCGGATCGGCGTCATGCTGCAGTCCGGCGGCGTGTACGCGGGCGCGCGCGCCGTCGAGATGCTGCGGCACACCGCCCGGCTGCACGCCCACCCGCTGGACGTGGACGCCCTGGTCGAACGCCTCGGCCTCGGCTCCTGCGGGCGCACCACCTACCGGCGGCTGTCCGGCGGCCAGCAGCAGCGGCTCGCCCTGGCGATGGCCGTGGTCGGCCGCCCCGAGCTGGTCTTCCTGGACGAGCCCACCGCGGGCCTCGACCCGCAGGCCCGCCGGGCCACCTGGGACCTGGTGCGCGACCTGCGCCGGGACGGCGTCACCGTGGTCGTCACCACCCACCACATGGAGGAGGCCGAGCAGCTCGCCGACCGGGTCGCGATCGTCGACCGCGGCCGGGTGATCGCCGACGGCACCACCGAGGAGCTGTGCCGCGACGGCGCCGAGGGCGCGCTGCGCTTCGACGGCCCGCCCGGCCTCGACCTCGGCCCGCTGCTCAAGGAGCTGCCCGAGGGCGCCACCGCCACCGAGACCGCCCCCGGCAGCTACCGCGTCGAGGCGCCCGTCGACCCCCGGCTGGTGGCCACCGTCACCGGCTGGTGCGCGGCCTCCGGCATCCTGCCCGAACGGCTGTCCGTCCAGCGCCGCAGCCTGGAGGACGTCTTCCTCGACCTGACCGGACGGGAGCTGCGCTCGTGACCACCCCCGCGACCAGTACGGACTACTCCCCCGCGCCGGGCCCCGCGCCCGTCGGCCGGATGCTGCTCGCCCAGACCGCGTTCGAGACCCGGATGCTGCTGCGCAACGGCGAGCAGCTGCTGCTCACCGTGGTCATCCCGACCGTGCTGCTGGTGCTGTTCTCCGCCGTGGACATCGTGGCGGTCGAGGGCCCCGGCAAGCGGGTCGACTTCCTGGCCCCCGGCCTGCTCGCGCTGGCCGTGATGTCCACCGCCTTCACCGGCCAGGCCATCGCCACCGGCTTCGAGCGCCGCTACGGCGTGCTGAAGCGGCTCGGCGCCAGCCCGCTGCCGCGCTGGGCGCTGCTGACCGCCAAGACCGGCTGCGTCCTGGTGACGGAGGCGCTGCAGGTCGCGCTGCTGTCGGTGATCGCGCTGGCCCTCGGCTGGTCCCCGCACGGGAACGCGCTGACCGTCGCCGCGCTGCTGGTCCTCGGCACCGCCGCGTTCTCCGGGCTGGGCCTGCTGATGGCCGGCACCCTGAAGGCCGAGGCCACCCTGGCCGGCGCCAACCTGGTGTTCGTCCTGCTGCTGCTGGCCGGCGGGGTGGTCGTGCCGCTGAGCAGGTTCCCCGAGGCCGTACGGCCGGTGCTGGAGCTGCTGCCGATCTCGGCGCTCTCGGACGGCCTGCGGTCGGTGCTCCAGGACGGTGCCGCGGTGCCGTGGGCCGACCTCGGCATCCTGGCCGGCTGGTCGGTGCTCGGCCTGGCCGCGGCCGCCCGCTTCTTCCGCTGGGAGTGACCGGCGGGCCCGCCCGGGAGTCCCACCGGGGCGGGCCCGACGCCCGACGCCCCCGGCCGCACGTCCTGCGGCCGGGGGCGTCGCGGTTGTCCGCCGGGGTGCGTCAGCTCTCGCTGCTGCCGCGGCGCTTGCGGGCGAGCAGGACGAGCGCGCCGCCGACCAGCAGCACGCCGCCGCCGGCCGCCGCGATCATCGGGGTCGAGTCGTTGCTACCGGTCTGGGCGAGCGCCGGGGCGCTGGCGGTGGGCGACGGGGTCGGGGTCACCGGGGTCTTGCTCGGGGTGGGCGTGGCCGACGGGGTCGGGGTGGCCGGGGGCGTGACCGGCGGCGGGGTGCTCGGGGTCACGGTCGGCGTCGGGGTCGGGGTCGGCGTCTTGGTGGGGGTCGGCGTGGGGGTCGGGGTGGGAGTCGGCGTGTGGCACGGCTCGATGGTCTTGGTCTCGTTGATGTTCCAGCCCTTCTCGTTCGGGTTCTCCGTGGTGGTGACCACCAGGTTCGCCTTGATCGGGGCGTTGTGGTCCTTCACCGGGAAGGACCCGTGGTACTCCGCCGGGAAGGCCTTGGCGTCCAGGACCTTCTCGCCGTCGACGATGAGGCTGACGGTGTTCTTCACGTCGGCCTTGGGGCTGTAGTTGATCAGATCGATCACGATCTTGTCGCAGGTCACCGACCAACTCGGCACGTGCGCCGAGGCGTTGGTGGCCAGAGCCAGGGGCAGTAGAAAACCGGCCGCAGCCGTGCCGGCAAGAGCCGTCGCGCCGATCGCGAAGTGCCGCTGCTGTCGTGCCATTACCTTGTTCCCCTCCGAACGGTCTTGTGCAGCAGGCGTGTTGAGTGGTTCGCGGTGGCCCGCTACGACTGTCCGGGGGACTCTACCGGCACTCCCGCACCCCGCCACACCCCGCCGTACGACCGGATATCGACTGTCCGTCCGTCTTCCGATGTGCATGACCAGCCCATCACAGCTGCCACCTCGCAGAACGTGGATTCGGCAAACCTGAATGAACTTCGTCACCTTCAAGACAGAACGGAGCCCCCGGTGATCGGGTTCAATCACCGAGGGCTCCGATTCAGTCAGCCGACGAACTTCAGGCCTTCCTGGCCGCCTTGCGCCGGGCGGCCACCACGATCGCACCGCCGGCCGCGAGCACGACCGCGCCGCCGATCGCCAGCGGCAGCACCGGGCCGGAGCCGGTGTGCGCCAGGTCGCCGCCCGCGTCCGGCCGGGCGGACGGGCTGCCCGAGGCCGTCGGAGCGGCGGTCGAGCCGGCCGACGGGCTGGCCGAGCCGCTCGGGCCGGGCTTGCCGGTGGCCGGGGCGGACGGGCTGCCCGAGGGGCTCGCCGAACCGCTCGGGGAGGCCGAGGCGCTCGGCGTGGCCGACGGCGAGCCGGTCGGCGGCACCGTCGGCGGTACGGTCGGCGGCACCGTCGGCGTGCCGGACGGCGTCGGGGTGGTGCCCGGCAGGCACCCGGTGAACGGGTAGTGGTGGGTCTCCGCCCCGCCCTTGCCGGTCAGCGAGGCGGCGATCACCGAACCGTTGACCGGCCCGCCGCTGCCGAGGTCGAAGGCGGCGTTCGGCGCGAGCACGGTGCCGGCCCAGGCGGCCTGGCTGTTCTTGACCACCTTGGTGGCGGTCGGGAAGTTCCAGAGCAGCTTGGCCCGGACCGCCCCGCCCGCGGCGCTCTGCAGCTTGTCGTCCAGCACGAAGGCCTGCTTGCCCTCGTCCCAGAGGTGGAAGCCGGTGGTCCCGGCCGCCGCCATGTCGTACGAGCCGCCGGTCACGTTGACCACCGTCACCGAACCGGCCGGCACCTTGAGGAAGACGTCCTTGGCGCCCTGCAGCTTCGCCGCGTCCACGGTGAAGCTGTTGTACTTCGCGTCCCCGCCGGTGAGGGTCAGCTTGGCGCCCTCGGCCTGGACGGTGGCGCCGGCCGTCTGCGGCACGGCGGCCAGCGAGGCGGCGGCGGCGCGCAGCTTGGCGAACTCGGCCTTGAAGTCGATCGGCGAGGGGCCCTGGGCGACGGCGCCCTGGTGGGCCTGGACGACCGCGCCCTCGGCCTTGGCGCCGAAGACGCCGTTGCCCTTCATCACTTGGGTGTTGTGGCCGGTGATCTTGCCGGCCACCACCAGGGCGTTCTTGCCGGGCAGCGCGTCGACCTGGGCCGCGGTGAGCTCCTGGCCGACCGAGAAGCCGCCGGTGAAGTCGGCGTTGCCGCCGACCGCGACCGCGCCCTCGGCGTCGGGGGTGTGGGTGTCGTCGCCCTCGATGAACTCGCCGTAGAGGTTGGCGACCCCGAGGCTGCGGCACTCCTGGCCGGGGTCGGCGGCGTGGGCGGCCGGGGCGACCAGGCCGGCCAGTGCGAGCGAGCCGCCGACGGCGAGCGCGGCGGCGGAAGTGGATATGCGCATGTGCAGGATCTCCGCTTGGGTGCGGGAGGAGTGGGAGAGGCCCGAAAAGGTATGGACCAAGCCGCACTCTTTCGGCCGAACGGGTGATTGGTCAAGACCAATTGACTCCCGGGCCGAAGCGTCCCGGTTTGTCCGCGTGTCATCCCCCCGCGTGTCGTCGGCCGCCGGATCCGCGCCGCCCCGCCGCGCAGCCCGCGCCCCGCCCCAAGATCGCCTGTAAGGCCGCCTACGATTGACCCCGTGCCTAACCCCTTCTCCCTGCTCGCCGAGCGCTGGCAGCCCTCCGCCGCGATGGTCCGGCGCGCCACGTTCGCCGCGCTGGTGATGAGCGTGGTGATCGTCGTCACCGGCGGCGCCGTCCGGCTCACCGCCTCCGGCCTCGGCTGCTCGACCTGGCCCCGCTGCACCCCGGAAAGCCTGATCCCGACGCCCGAGATGGGCTACTACGGCGTCGTCGAGTTCACCAACCGGATGCTCACCTACGTGCTGAGCGCCGCGGTGGGCTGGGCGATCCTGGCCGCCCGCTGCCACCGGCCGTGGCGCCACAGCATGACCAGGCTCGGCTGGGGCCAGTTCTGGCTGGTGATGAGCAACGCCGTGCTCGGCGGCATCACCGTGCTGACCGGCCTCAACCCGTACACCGTCGCGCTGCACATGGTCGCCGCGATGGCCCTGGTCTGGGTCGCCCTGCTGATGTGGGAGCGCGCGAAGGAGGGCGACGGCCCGCCGGAGCTCGTGGTGCCCCGCCCGGTCCACCGGCTCTCGTACGTCCTGGTCACCGTGATCGGCCTGCTGGTCGCGGCCGGCACCCTGGTGACCGGCGCCGGCCACCACCCGGGCACGCCGAGGGACAACAAGATCGTCCCGCGCATCCCGATCGACTACGACCGCCTCGCCCAGTTCCACGCCGACTTCGCGTTCGTCTCGGTCGGCCTGGCGATCGCGATGATCTTCGTGCTCGCCGCGGTCAAGGCCCCGCAGCCCGCCCGCGCCCGGGCCAAGCAGCTGCTCGCCGTCCTGCTGCTGCAGGGCGTGCTCGGCTTCGTCCAGTACTTCACCGACGCGCCCGAGCTGATGGTCGGCCTGCACATGCTCCTGGCCGCCCTCACCTGGATCGCCGCCCTGCGCATCCCGCTCGCCCTGCGCACCCGCGCGGACGCGGCGCCGGCCGACCAGCTGCCCGCCCAGGCCGCCCCGCAGACCGCCTCGGTCTGACCCCCGCGACGCCGACGGCCCGGCTCC
>NZ_JBEXJK010000243.1:0-12706 GCF_040609095.1 Kitasatospora sp. NPDC004799 | reverse complement strand
TCGCGCGGGTGGTGCAGGAGGCCACCGACGACAGCGGCCGGGAGATGACGGCCGAGGAGCTGTACGGGCTGTTCCGGGCCGAGTACCTGGACGCGCACGCCCAGCAGCGGCGGGAGCGCGGCGCCGTCCCCCGGTCCGGCCGCCGCCAGCCGGGCTTCGGCCGCGCGGGCGGCCCGGTGGGCGCCGGGGGCGTCGACCGCGCGGTAGGCGCCCAGGGTGGGGTCCAACTCCTCGATCCGGCGCAGGTGGTGGTCGGCCAGCTCGGTCGGCGAGACGGTGCGCTCGCGGACCGCCGCGGCCTGTTCGGCCAGCGTCAGCTCATGGAGGTCTGTCATGATCACTCCTAAAGTGCTCAGGTTGTCAGGTCCTCTGAGGACTTCAGCTTAGGGCTGGATTCGACTCCGTGGCAAGGTAAGCCTTACCTGGCCGGAATCCGCTGCGGTGCGTGGTCGAAGCGCCGGCGTCAGGGGTTCGTCAACGAGGCTGAAGGAGCTTGCCCGGGGGCCTGCGGGCAGGCTTTGATAAGGGCCATGCACCGCTCCACGCGCCACCACGACCGCCCGCCGCACAGTCGGCCGCGGATCGTCGTCGCTGTCGCGGTCGCCACCGCCGTCCGGTAGGGCCGAGCTCCTTCCCGCTCTCCACCGGTCGGCCGCACGGGCCGAGTGCCGTTCACCGTTCCGTGCCGATCACGCCGTCCGTCCCCCTGTTCCGGCAGGCTCCGGGGACGGGGGACGGACGAGCGTTCCCTCGCACCACACTTCCGCAACACACCCCTTTCGCACCGGCGGCCCCGGTGGCGTGCGGCCCCGTGCCGCGCCGCCACCGCACCCCGCCGGTGCCTGTCCACCCTTGGATGGGTCATGTCCGACGCTGTTCTGTCCGCCCGCACCGCCCTCGTCACCGGCGCCTCCTCCGGGATCGGCTGGGAGACCGCCCGACTGCTCGCCGGGCACGGCGCCACCGTGCTGGTGCACGCGCGCACCACCGGCGAGGCCGGCGCGGCCGTCGAGCGGCTGGTCGCCGCGGGTGCCCGGCGGGACCAACTCGTCGAGCTGGCGGCCGACTTCACCCACCTCGCGGAGGTCGCGGTACTGGCCGGCACGGTCGTCGAGCACTACCCGGCGCTGGACCTGCTGGTGAACAACGCCGCCGCGACGGCGCCCGAGCGCTGCACCCTCACCGACGACGGCAACGAGGTCTCGCTGCAGGTCAACTTCCTGGCCGCGCACCTGCTGGCGAAGCTGCTGCGCGCGCCGCTGTCCGCGGCCGGCGACGCCCGGATCGTCAACGTGTCGTCCTCCCTGCACCGCACCGCCTCGATGAACTGGTCGGACCCGCACCGGACGAAGAAGTACTCGCGGGTCGCCGCGTACGCCCAGTCGCAGCTCGCGCTCACCATGGCGACCGCCGACATGGCCCCGGCCGGCTCCGGCATCACCGCCGTCAGCCTCAACCCGGGCCAGTGCGACACCGCGCTGCTGCCGCTGTACGGGCGCACCGGCGCGCCGGCGTCCGAGGGCGCTGCGGCCGTGGTCCGGCTCTGCCTGCCCGACGCGGTCGTCGCCAACGGCGCCTACTACGACGGCGGTTCGCTCGCGCCGACCGCGCAGGCCGCCCAGGAGGAGCGCTCGCTGAAGCGCCTGGCCAAGCTCGCCGACCAGCTGGTCGGCCAGGCCGCCTGAACCACCCGCCACTCACGTACCCGAGAGAAGGACCGACCGCGATGTCCAAGCGCGCCCGCAAGAAGAAGGCCCGGCGGAAGAAGAAGGCCAACCACGGCCGCAGCCGCGGCTGCCGTTCGCGGCCGAGGGCCCGGCCCCGGCGGGCTACGACACGGTGGTCGTGCTGCCGCTGCGGGACGCCGCCGCCGAGGACCTGACCCGCCGTCTGCTGGCCGGGATCGACGACGCGCTGCTGCTCACCCTGCCCGGCCTGCGCGAGGTCGTGGTGGAGACCCCGGACGGCACCCGCACGCTCACCCGGGACGCCGCCGAGACCCGCCCGGACGGGGTCACCGAGGTCACCGTCACCGACGACGCGGGCGGCGGGCTGCGGCAGACGGTCTGGCAGACCGCCGGCGCCTCCGGCCGGCTCGACGCCGAGCTGCTGGCCGACCGGCCCACCGAGGAGCGCGCCCGCCCGTACTGGACGGTGACCTGGGCCGTCCCGGTCGGCCCGGACGGCGCCCCGCAGCGGCCCGGGATCGCCTCCGTGCTGCACGCGCCGACCCCCAGCGACGAGCCGGTCGGCCTGCCCGCGCTGCTGATCGCCTCCTACCCGCTGGACTCCACCCGCCGGCACGTCGCCCCCGGCCCGCTGGCCGACTTCCTCACCGAGCGCGCCGCCGACAGCTACGCCGAGCTGCTGCGCGCCCGGGGCGCCGACCTCGGCTCGCTCGGCCTCGTCCCGGGCCCGCTGGGCCAGGGCGCGCTGGACAACGCGCTGCGCGCCGCGGTGCTCTCCCGGCTGCCCGGCACGCCGTTCCTGCCGCACCCGGCGCCGGTCGAGCAGGGCACGCCCGCGCTGCGGCCCCGGGACGCGACGCTGCTGGAGGGCGCGGACGGCTCGGTGGTCGAGGCGCTCGCGCCGATCTTCCCCGGGCTGCTGCCGGCCGGCCTGGAACGCCGCACCGAGCTGCGGGTGCTGAACGTGCGCCGGGTGCCGCTGGCCGAGGTGGTGGACCAGCTCGGCGGCCTGGACCGCGAGCCCGCCTGGTGGCGCAACCTGTACGCGGCGCTCGGCGCGGCCGACCCGGAGGCGCTCGGCGCGCTGCCCGTCCCGCTCGCCGACGGACGGACGGTCACCGGGCCGCGGCGCGTCCTGCTGCCCTCCGAGGACGCCGACTGGGCGGCCTTCCCCGGCTACCCCGAGTCGCTCGCGGGCGCGCTCGCCGCGCTCGACCTGCGGCTGGCCCACCCCGAGGCCGCCCACCCGCTGCTGGCCAAGCTCGGCGCCGGCACCGCCACCCCGGCCGGGGTGCTGGACACCCCCGAGGCGCGGGCCGCCGTCGCCCGCTCCTACGAGCTGGCCGAGGACGACCTGGACGGGGCGCTCGAACTCGCCGACGCCGTCCTGGCGTTGGTGAAGGCCGCCGCCGCGGAGCCGGGCGCCCACCCCTGGCTGGCCCGGCTGGCGCTGCTCGACGACGAGGGCGAGCCCGCCCGGGCCGGCGAACTCGTGCTGCCCGGAAGCCCGTTCGCCGCGCTGGCCCGCGAGGAGGACGCCGGCTGGGTGGACGACGAACTGCTGGAGCGCTGGGGTCCGGAGGTTCTCGCCGCCGTCGGCGTGCTGGCCGACTTCGTGCTGGTGCGGGCCGAGGACGTGGTGCTCGACCCGGACGACCTGGAGCGGCTCGACCCCACCGTCCCGGCCGACCGGGCGGCCGGCGGCCACCCCACCGGCCTGCTGGACGAGGCGCCGGACGGGCTCGCCGAGTGGGCCGAGGACGCGCTGGAGGCGCTGCAGGCCGACGAGGCGGTCGGCGTCCCGCCGGTGGCCGCCGAGCTGCTGGCGGTGCGCGACCTCGACCTGGTGGACGACGAGGCCTGGCCGGAGGCGCTCGCCGCGCTGGCCCGCCCGCCGTACCGGGACGCGGTGGTCAACCCGGTGCGCACCCTGCTGCCGGACGGCTCGTACGCCGACCTGCCGCCGTACACCGCGTGGTGGCTGCGCGACCACCCGGTGCTGGCGGGCCGGGAGCCGGCCGGCCTGCGCGCCGCCGGGGCCGACCCGCTGCTGCGCGGCCTGTACGACGAGGCCCGCACCACCCTGGACGACCAGTTCCTGCACGCGCTCGGGGTGCGCACCACGCTGGCCGCGCTGCTCGCCGAGCCGCACGGGCCGGACGAGGTGCTGGACCGGATGACCGACCCGGCCGCCGAGGTCGGCCACCGCCAGCTGCACGGCATCCACACCGCGCTGGCCCGGGTGGAGCGCGAGCGGATCGAGCCGCTGGACGTGGTGCGGGCGCTGCCGCCGCTGGACCCGGCCACCGGCCGCCGGCCGGCCCACACCGTGGTGGTGGACGCCACCGAGGCGGTCGTCGCCGATGCCCCGGACCTGGTCCAGCTGCTGCACCCGTACCCGCTGCTGCCGGTCGCCCCGGCGCTGGCCGCCGACCTCGCCGAGCGGCTGCACGTGTCGCTGGCCAGCGAGGTGGCGGGCGGCCGGGTGCTCTCCGAGGGCGTGCTGCACCGCGTCCCGGCGGTGGTGCGGGAGCTGCTGCCGGGCTGCCCGGTCGCCTACGAGGAGCACGAGGAGCTGCTGGTCGTCGGGCCGGACGGCGAGGAGGCGGCGGTGGACTGGCGGTGGGACACCGGGGCGGACACCCCGGAGCCGCCGTACGACCCGGAGCTGGCCGAGGCCGGCGACGAGGACGACGAGTTCGAGGTCCCGCCGGTGCCCGGGCTGCTGCACGCGGCCACCCCGGAGGGCCTGGCCGCCGGGCTGGCCTGGTCGGTCGGGCAGTGGCACCGCCGCTTCGAGGTGCTGGCCGCGCTCAGCGAACCGGACCGCGCCTACGAGCTCTCGGCCGCCCGCGACTTCGAGGGCTGAGCCCTCGGCCCGGGCCCGCCGGTCGAGGCGGGCCCGCGCGGAGGTCACTCCAGGCCGCGGCGCTTCATCCAGCCCCAGGTGAGCTCCAGGGCGATGCCGCAGACCACCGCGACGGCGACGCCCGTCAGGGGGTCGCGGAAGCCGACCAGGGAGAGGTCGAAGAAGCTCTTCAGCGGGGGCACCAGCAGGACCAGGGCGAAGGCGCCGCCCATGGTGCCGATCAGCAGCAGCCGCCACCAGGTGTACGGGCGGGCGACGATCGCGAGCACCCAGACGGCGATCAGGAAGAGCGTCAGGGTCGCCACGCTGGTGTCCGCCTTGAGGTCGGTCACGTGGTCGGTGCGGGCGAGCGTGTAGGCGACGAAGGTGCCGGTGCCGGCGATGGCGCCGCCGGGGATCGCCAGCCGCAGCACGCGCCGCACGAAGCCGGTGCGGGCCCGCTCGTTGTTGGGGGCGAGCGCGAGGAAGAACGCCGGGATGCCGATGGTCAGCGAGGACAGCACGGTGGAGTGCCGGGGCAGGAACGGGTACGGCGAATGGGTGAAGATCACCAGGAGCGCCAGCAGGACCGAGTAGACGGTCTTCACCAGGAAGAGCGAAGCGACCCGCTCGATGTTGCCGATCACCCGGCGGCCCTCGGCCACCACCGACGGCAGCGTGGCGAAGGAGTCGTTCAGCAGCACGATCTGGGCGACCGCCTTGGTGGCGTCGGAGCCGGTGCCCATCGCCACGCCGATGTCGGCGTCCTTGAGCGCGAGCACGTCGTTGACGCCGTCGCCGGTCATCGCGACGGTGTGGCCGCGGGACTGCAGCGCCCCGACCAGCTGGCGCTTCTGCTGCGGGGTGACCCGGCCGAAGACGCTGGTCCGGTCGGCGGTCTCGGCCAGCTCCTCCGGGTCGGTGGGCAGGGTGCGGGCGTCCAGCGGGTGGTCGGCGCCGGGCAGGCCCAGGTGGCCGGCCACCGCGCCGACCGAGACCGCCGCGTCGCCGGAGATGACCTTGGCCCGGACCCGCTGGCTCTCGAAGTAGCGCAGGGTCTCGGCGGCGTCCGAGCGCAGCCGCTGCTGGAGCACCACCAGGGCGAGCGGGGTGAGGTCGGCGGCCGGGTCGGGGGAGTCCAGCGGGACGGGGGTGCGGCCCAGCAGCAGCACCCGCAGGCCCCGGGCGCCCAGCTCGTCCACCTCGGCCAGCGCCGGGTGCCCGGCGGGCAGCAGCACGTCGGGCGCGCCGAGCAGCCAGCTGGCCTCGCCGCCCTGCGGCTCCAGCAGCTGCACGCCGCTCCACTTGCGGGCGGAGGAGAAGGGCATCGCCTCGATCACCCGCCAGCCGTTGTGCGCCGCGCCCTCCGCGCCTCGCCCGTCCGCGCCGTGCCCGTCCGAGCCGTCGCCGCGCCCGTACGCGTCGATGACGGCCTGCATGGACGGGTTGGGGCGGGCGTCGGCGCCGGCCATCACGGCCAGCGCGCGCTCGACGGTGTCCTTGTCGACGGCGGCGGGCTCCCCGTCGGAGAGCACCCTCAGGTCGATCACGTCCATGCCGCCCTCGGTGAGGGTGCCGGTCTTGTCCAGGCAGACGGTGTCCACCCGGGCCAGGCCCTCGATCGCCGGGAGCTCCTGGACCAGGCACTGCCGGCGGCCGAGCCGGACCACGCCGATCGCGAAGGCGACCGAGGTCAGCAGCACCAGGCCCTCCGGGACCATCGGCACGATGCCGGCCACCATGCGCCGTACGGCCTCGCGCCAGTCCCGGCCCTCGACGGCCAGCTGGCTGATGATCAGGCCGAGGGCGGTGGGGATCAGCAGGTAGGTGATGATCCGCAGGATGCTGTCGATGCCCGAGCGCAGCTCCGACTTCACCAGGGTGAACTTGCTGGCCTCCTCGGCGAGCTGGGCCGCGTAGGCCTCGCGGCCGACCTTGGTGGCGGTGAAGGCGCCGGCGCCGGCCACCACGAAGCTGCCGGACATCACCTGGTCGCCGGGCTGCTTGAGGACCGGGTCGGGCTCGCCGGTGAGCAGCGACTCGTCGATCTCCAGGCCGTCCGCCTCGGTGACCTCGCCGTCCACGATCACCTTGTCGCCGATGCCGAGCAGCACGGTGTCGTCGAGGACGATCTCGGAGACGCCGATCTGCTGGACGCCGCCGTCCCGGCGGACCTGGGGGCGGGCCTCGCCGATCAGGGCCAGGCTGTCCAGCGTCCGCTTGGCGCGCAGCTCCTGGACGATGCCGATCGCCGTGTTGGCCACGATGACCAGGCCGAACAGGCCGTCCTGGATCGGACCGACGATCAGGATGATCCCGAACATCACGCCGATGATGGCGTTGAAGCGGGTGAAGACGTTGGCCCGGACGATCTCCCGGGTGGACCGGCTGGACCGCACCGGAACGTCGTTGACCTGACCCTTCGCGACCCGCTCGGCCACCTCGGCGGCGGTCAGGCCGCCGCGCCGGCCGGGCAGCAGGCCGAGGGGGTGCGCTCCGTCCGGGTGGTCCCGGTCGGTCGGCGGCTCTTCCGCTGGCTGGGCAGGCTGCGTCATGGCACCGACTCTACGGGTGCCTTATGTCCGGTGCGTGCTACTAAAGGACCATTCAGTCCGACCGGGTGGCCGGGTTCTGGCCGTCGTCCTCGGCGGTCCGTTCGGCCGTGTGCCCGGACGCGTCCTCGGCCCGGTGCCCGGCCGCCTCGGCGGCGCGGCCGCGGGCGATCGCGTCCCGCCGGGCGCGGCAGTACCAGAGGCCGATCAGGCCGAGCAGGCCGCCGGAGAGGCAGATCCAGGGCCAGGTGCCGTGGCCGTGCTCGGAGAGCGTGCCCTGGAAGGGGAGCAGGGCGAGGAAGGCGACGAACCACACCACCGTGCCGCCGCCGACGATGGCGACGTCGTTGGCCTCCAGCGGAGGGGGCGAGGGGTGCAGTGGCGTCTTGGGCATGGGGCCTAGCGTACGGTGCGGTGGGGCGGCTGCGCGGGCGCCGTGGCCCCGTCCGCGCTCTACGCGCGAAGATAGCGCGTGTGCGATCGGGAAACCATACTTAAAGGTCTGCGCCCGGCCATCGTCGCCCCGGGCGTCCCCTCCCTCTCCTCAGCTCCCCCACAGAGGACGCACGCATGCCTGTGGTCCAGCCGACCACCGAGTCGCCCGAACCCGCCGACGCCGCGCCGAAGCCCCCCACGAGCGCCGTCGACCGCTTCTTCCGGATCAGCGAGCGAGGCTCCACCCTGCCGGGCGAGATCCGCGGCGGTGTCGCCACCTTCTTCACCATGGCGTACATCCTGGTGCTGAACCCGATCATCCTGGCCAGCGGCACCGACATCACCGGGGCGCACCTGGACAGCGGCCAGCTGGTCACCGCCACCGCCCTCACCGCCGGGCTCACCACCCTGCTGATGGGCGTCATCGGCAACGTCCCGATCGGCCTGGCGGCCGGCCTCGGCGTCAACACGATCGTGGCGCTCCAGCTCGCCCCCAAGATGACCTGGCCGGACGCCATGGGCATGGTCGTGCTGGCCGGTTTCGCGATCATGCTGCTGGTCGCCACCGGGCTGCGCGAGCGGGTCATGAACGCCGTCCCGCTGGGCCTGCGCAAGGCCATCGCGATCGGCATCGGCCTGTTCATCAGCCTGGTCGGCCTGGTCGACTCCGGCTTCGTCAGCCGCATCCCGGACGCCGCCCACACCACCGTCCCGCTCCAGCTCGGCGGCAACGGGCACCTGCTCGGCTTCCCGGTGCTGATCTTCGTGATCGGCCTGGTGCTCACCCTGATCCTGCTGATCCGCAAGGTGCCCGGCGCCATCCTGATCAGCATCGCGGCCTCCACCGCGCTCGCCGCGATCATCGACAAGGTCGCCGACATCCCGGCGCTCAAGTGGGGCCTCACCGTGCCGACCTGGCCGGGCAACCCGGTCTCCGCGCCGGACTTCGGGCTGGTCGGCAAGGTCAGCCTGTTCGGCGGCTTCGAGAAGGTCGGCGTGCTGACCGGACTGCTGTTCGTCTTCACCGTGCTGATGTCGTGCTTCTTCGACGCGATGGGCACCATCCTCGGCGTGGCCGACGAGGCCCACCTGCTGGACCGCAACGGGGACCTGCCCGGCATCAACAAGGTCCTGATGGTCGACGGCATCGCCACCGCGGCCGGCGGCGCCACCTCGTCCTCGGCCAACACCTGCTTCGTCGAGTCCACCGCCGGCGTCGGCGAGGGCGCCCGGACCGGCTTCGCCTCGATCGTCACCGGCCTGCTCTTCGTGGTGGCGCTCTTCCTCACCCCGCTCGCCACCATGGTCCCGGCCCAGGCCGCCACCCCGGCCCTGATCACCGTCGGCTTCCTGATCCTGGCCAACTCGATCAAGGAGATCGACTGGGCCGACTACACGATCGCGATCCCGGCCTTCCTGACCATCGTGATGATGCCGTTCACCTACAGCATCACCAACGGCATCGGCATGGGCTTCATCGCCTTCTGCGTGCTGCGCCTGGCGGCCGGCCGCGGCCGCGAGGTCCCCGTCCCGATGTACGCGGTGGCGGCGGTGTTCGCCTTCTACTACCTGATGCCGGCCTTCGGCCTGCTCTGACGCCGTCCGGCCGACCGCGGCCCCGCCCTCCCGCCCGGGAGTGCGGGGCCGTCGCCGTTCCCGGGACCGCGCCGTCAGTGGACGCAGAACTCGTTGCCCTCCGGGTCCCCCATGACGACCCAGCTGCCGCCGGGCTCCTCGACCTGCCGCAGGACGGTGGCGCCGAGGCCCTCGAGGCGGGCGACGGTGGGCTCGCGCAGGCCCGGGCCGGGGTGGACGTCGAGGTGGAGGCGGTTCTTGCCCTGCTTGGGCTCGGGCACGGCCTGGAACAGGACACGGCGGCCGAGCCCGGTGTCCGAGGCCGGGTCGAAGGGGTCCTCGGGGTGGCGGACGGCGGCCAGCGAGCGCCAGACCGGGCGGCCGTCCAGCTCGGTGACGGCCTCCGGGCCGACGGCGCCGGCGGCGAGCAGCCGGGTGATCAGCGGGCCGTGGTCCTCCAGCGCGTACTCCAGGGCGGCGGCCCAGAAGGCGGCCTGGCGGTGCGGGTCGGCGCAGTCGATGACGAGCTTCCAGTGCAGCGGCATGTAACCGTTTATATCGGTTACCGGCGGAGCCGGGCAACGATCCGCGGTCGGAAGTTGTCAAAAAGGCACCCGTGTAGGTGAGTTGGCGGAGGGAATACTGGCTGGACGGAGAAGGGGGAGGGGACTCGACCGATGGTGCAAGAGGATCCGCCGGGGGGCGTCGAGGCGCAGCTGCTGCCGGAGCTGTTCTGGGCGCCGGACAAGGCCTCGCTGGAGGGGCAGCGCGAGACGCTGCGCTGGTACCGCGGGCTCATCTCGATGCTGGTGGTCGCGGCGCTGATCGGGTCGTTCCCCGGCCCGGACGACAGCCACGGGTTCGACCCCTGGCCGCTGCTCTCGGTGGCCGCCTTCCTGGTCGCCGGGTACTTCTGGTCCAGGCTGCGCCGCGGCAACCCGCAGGGGCGCTGGTACCAGGCCAGGGCGGCGGCCGAGTCGGTCAAGACGCTGGCCTGGAAGTACACCGTCCGGGCCCGGCCGTTCGACGGGGAGGCCGAGTCCGCGGACGTCGACCGCGGCTACCTGCTCCAGGTCGAGGACGTGCTGCGGGCCTTCGAGGACCCGGAGATCGTGCCGCCCGGCAGCGTCGCCGAGATCACCCCCGAGATGCGGCGGCAGCGCGCCGGCAGCCTGACCGCCCGGCGCACCCTCTACCTGCGCACCCGGGTCGAGGGCCAGCGCACCTGGTACCGCTCCCGGGCCGAGGCCTGCGACTCGCAGGCGGTCTCCTGGGGGCTCGGCATCGCGGTGCTGATCATCGTCGGCGCGGCGGCGGCCGTCGCCCAGGCCACCGGTGCGCTGCAGGTGCACCTCTTCGGCGTCACCTCGGCCGCGGCCGCGGCGATCATCGCCTGGACGCAGCTCAAGCAGCTCGGCCCGCTGGCCGCCGCCTACCAGCTGGCCGCGCGGGAGCTGGAGAACGTCGGCAACCAGCTGTCCGACCTGGACCTCAAGGCGCCGGACGCCGAGGCCCGTTGGGCCCGGCTGGCGGCGGAGGCGGAGGACGCCGTCTCCCGGGAGCACACCACCTGGCGGGCCCGCCGGGCGTTCCCGCGCTGAGCCCGCGGGGGGGACCGGGGGCGGGGAGAGTACGCCTCCGGAGCGGGGACTTGGGGAGATCCGGCGAAACGCGGGGCCCAGGTGTGCGGGGTGCGTGAGAGTAGAGCGCCGAGGTACGGACCGTAATCATTACGTGTCCATGCCCTGGTTTCATCGCCTGCGCGCGACCCCAGTTCCCGCCGGAGGCCCTCCTTGCGCATTCTCCTGATCGCCAGCGCGTTCAACAGCCTGACCCAGCGCGTCCACACCGGGCTGCGCGAGCGCGGCCACCAGGTCGCCGTCCAACTCGCCCTCGGCGACGAGCAGATGAGGGCGGCGGTGGTCCGCACCGACCCCGAGCTGATCGTCTGCCCGATGCTCACCAAGGCCGTCCCGCAGGACATCTGGTCCACCCGGACCGTCCTGATCGTGCACCCGGGGCCCAAGGGCGACCGCGGCCCCTCCTCGCTCGACTGGGCGATCACCGAGGGCGCGGAGCGCTGGGGCGTCACCGTGCTGCAGGCCGTCGCGGAGATGGACGCCGGCGACATCTGGGCCTCCGTCGACTTCCCCGTCCCCGCCTGCGGCAAGAGCGAGTTGTACCGGGGCGAGCTCGCCGACGCCGCCGTCGAGGCCGTCCTGCTGGCCGTCCAGCGCTACGAGGGCGGGCGGTACACCCCCGAGCCGCTGGACTACACCCGGCCGGACGTGCGCGGCGAACCGCGGCCCCTGCTGCGCCAGGAGGCGCGCCGGATCGACTGGGAGCGGGACGACACCGCCACCGTGCTGCGCAAGCTGCGCGCCGCCGACTCCCAGCCCGGCGTGCCGGACGAGCTGTACGGGCGGGAGTTCTTCCTGCACGGCGGCCACCCCGAGGACGAGCTGCGCGGCCCGGTGCCCGGCGCCGTGCTGGCCACCCGGGACGGCGCGATCTGCCGGGCCACCGTGGACGGCGCGGTGTGGATACCCCAGCTGCGCCCGCGCCGCACCCCCGGCGGGCCGGCCACCTTCAAGCTGCCCGCCGCCACGGTGCTCGCCGACGAGCTGTACCGGGTCCGCGAGGTGCCGGTGAGCCCGGAGCGGGCGGCCCGCCGGGACACCTGGTCGGAGCTGCGCTACCACGAGGAGGGCGACGTCGGCTTCCTCGAATTCGCCTACGCGGGCGGGGCGATGAGCACCGAGCAGTGCCGCCGGCTGCTCGCCGCCTACCGGGAGGCGGCCGAGCGGCCGACCTCGGTGCTGGTGCTCGGCGCGCCCCGGGACTTCTTCTCCAACGGGATCCACCTCAACGTCATCCAGGGCGCGGCCTTCCCGGCGCTGGAGTCCTGGGAGAACATCAACGCGATGGACGACTTCGTCGAGGCGGTGCTGACCACGACGGACAAGGTGACGGTGGCGGCGCTGGCCGGGAACGCGGCGGCCGGCGGGCTGATGGCCGCGCTCGCCGCCGACGAGGTGTGGTGCCGGGAGTCGGCGGTGCTCAACCCGCACTACCGGCTGATGGGCCTCTACGGCTCGGAGTACTGGACGTACACCCTGCCCCGCCGGGTCGGTGCCGAGCAGGCCGAGCGGCTCACCGCCGAGGCGCTGCCGGTCGGTGCCGACCACGCCCGCCGGATCGGCCTGGTGAACCGCACGGTCGGCGGGGACGCGGCCGGGTTCCGCCGCTGGGTGGCCCGCGAGGCGGCCCGGATCGCCGCCTCGCCGGAGCTCACCGGGCGGCTGGTGGACAAGAAGCGCCGCCGCGCGGCCGACGAGGAGGACAAGCCGCTGGCCGAGTACCGGGCGGAGGAACTGCGCCGGATGCACGCCAACTTCTACCGGGCGGGCGAGCCGTACCACGCGCTGCGGCGGGACTTCGTGCACAAGGTCTGCCCGGTGGCCACGCCGGAGCACGTGGCGGGGCTGCTCGGGCGGCCCGAGCAGCCGTAGGTCCGAGGCGAAGACCCACCCGCCTTCCACCCACTCCTGACGGGCGGCCAGCCGCTCCCGGTCCTGCTCCTCCTTGTGAAGCTTGAGTAGCTTCAC
>NZ_JBEXJK010000242.1:0-12827 GCF_040609095.1 Kitasatospora sp. NPDC004799 | reverse complement strand
CCACCCGGCACCTGCTCCACGATCCGCGCGAGGTCGTCCTCGGTGACCTCCGCCAGCGTGACCATGTCCGGCGTCAGCACGCTCGCGCCGGCCGGAATCCGGTTCTCCGGCACCACGAACGCCTGACCCGCCTCGACGGCCGCGAGCCCGGCCACCGTCGGCGCCTGGAACAGCGCCCGCACGGACACCTGCAGGCCACGGGAACGCAGCTGCTCCACCAGCGTCACGGCCAGCAGGGAGTGCCCGCCGAGTTCGAAGAAGTTGTCGTCGATGCCGACCCGCTCCAGCCCGAGGACCTCGGCGAAGGCCTCGCACAGGAGGGTCTCCTCGGGCGTCCGGGGAGCGCGGTAGGAGGCCTCCAACTCGGCGGTGCGGTCCGGGGCCGGCAGGGCCCGGCGGTCCAGCTTGCCGTTGACGGTCAGCGGCAACGCCTCCAGCAGCACGACCGCGGACGGGACCATGTAGTCGGGCAGCACGGCGGCCAGGGCGGCCTTGACCTCGGCCGGGTCCACCTCGGCACCGGCGCCCGGAACGGCGTAGGCGGTCAGCCGCTTGTCCCCGGGGACGTCCTCACGGACGACCACCACGCCCTGGGCGATACCGGGCCGGGCGAGCAGCACCGACTCGATCTCGCCCAGCTCGATCCGGTACCCGCGCACCTTCACCTGGTCGTCGGTCCGGCCCAGGTACTCCAACGCCCCGTCCGCACGCCACCGCGCCAGGTCGCCCGTACGGTACATCCGCTCGCCCTCGGCCCCGAACGGGCAGGCCACGAACCGCTCCGCCGTCAGGTCCGGGCGCCCCAGGTAACCGCGCGCCAGCTGCACGCCCGCGATGTACAGCTCGCCCGCCGCACCCACCGGCACCGGCCGCAGCCCGGAATCCAGCACGTACGCCCGGGTGTTCCACATCGGCCGGCCGATCGGCACGACCTCCGACCCGTCCAGCTCCTCCGGCAGCAGGAAGTCGGTACAGCCGACCGTCGCCTCCGTCGGACCGTAGTGGTCCACCACCGCGACACCCGGATGACGTTCCCGCCACTGCGCCACCGCCGCCGCCTGGACGGCCTCGCCGCCCACCATCAGCCGACCGGACGGACTCACCACGTCACCCAGCGAGTCCAGCACCGCCAACGCGCTCGGCGTCACCTTCATGAACGACGGACGACGACCGCCCAACACCCCCGGCAGGGCGTCGTCCAGCGCCGCGACGACCACCTCGCCACCGCACACCAACGCCCCGTACAGCCCCGTCACACCCGCGTCGAAGGACACCGACGCGTGCAGCACCGTCAGCCCCCCGACCTCCGGGTACGCCTCCACACAACGGACCACGTAGTTCACCAGGCCCGCCTGTGTCACCACCACACCCTTCGGCCGACCCGTCGACCCCGAGGTGTAGATGACGTACGCCGGACTCTGCGGGCCGTGCCCGGCACGCACCGGATCCGACACCGGCAGCACGTTCAGCGCCTCGGCGGTCTCCACGGCGTCCAGCTCGATCCGCCGCACCCCGGCCTCGGCACCCAGGCCCAGCCCGGCCGTCGCGCCGGAGGTGACCAGCACCGACGGCCGGGCGTCCGCCACCGTCGCCGCCAGCCGCTCGACCGGGTACTCCGGGTCCAGCGGCAGGTACGCCGCCCCCGCCTTCCCCACCGCGAGCAGCGACACCACCAGCTCGGTCGAGCGCGGCAGGCACACCGCGACCAGGTCCTCCGGCCCGACACCACCCTCGACCAGCAGCTGCGCCAACCGGTTCGCCCGCTCGTTCAACTCCCCGTACGTCAGCCCCCCGGCCGCGTCCGACACCGCCACCGCACCCGGCGTCCGGGCCGCCTGAGCCTCGAACAGCTCCGGCAGCGTCACCGCCGGCACCCCACGCGCCGTGTCGTTCCACCCCCGCAGCACCAGCTCCCGCTCCGCCTCGCCCAACACCTCGATCCGGCGGAGCGGGGTGTCGGCGGGGGCGGCGGCCATCGCCAGCAGGGTGGTGCGGAAGAGCGCCACCTTGGCGCGGTTGGTGTCGTCGCTGTAGAGCTCGGGGTTGACGTCCGAGGCGATGCCGATCAGACCGTCGGAGGAGTTGTCGTAGAGCGACAGCGAGAAGTCGTTGAAGTGCCCGCCGCCCAGCGGCTTCAGCCGGACCGAGCAGTCGCCGAAGGCGAGGTCGTAGTCGAACGGCATGGCGCTCATGACCAGGCTGAACAGGTTGCCGCGGCCGACCAGCCCGAGGTCCCGGAGGATGTCCTCGTAGCGGTACCGCTGGTGGCGCAGCGCGGTCCGGATCGCGGTCCCGACCCGGCGGACGAGCTGCTGGAGGGTGAGGTCGTCCGACACGGCGACCCGGATCGGCAGCATGTTCGCCGCCATGCCGGGGACGTCGAGCTCCTGGCGGCTCCGGCCGAGGACGGGGACGCCGATGACGACGTCCTCGACGCCGGTCAGGCGGTGGAAGTAGAGCACCGAGGCGGCGATGGCGAGGCCGGAGACGGTGGTCCGCAGACCGCGCGCGGCCGCCCGCAGGTGCGCGGAGGTCTCGGCGTCGACGGTCTCGGCGTGCCGGGCCAGGGTGTGCGGAGTGCCGACGGGCGGCCGGCCGCCGCTGAGGCTGGGCACGTCCGGGCGGTCGGCCAGGGTCTCGGCCCAGTACGCGCGGTCCTCGGCGAAGCTCGCCGAGGCACGGTACTCGAGGTCCTTGTCCAGCAGGGTGTCCAGCGGCACCGTCAGCGGCTCGGGCACCGGGCCGCCGGCCGCGAGGGCGGTGTAGTGCGCGGCCACCCGCGCGGCGACGATGGCCCCGCTGAAGCCGTCGGCGGCGATGTGGTGGCCGCGCTGGTACCAGAGGTGGCGGTCGGCGGCGACGCGGAACAGGGCGTAGGTGAAGAGGCGGTCGCGGTCCAGCCGCATCGGCCGGGCCAGGTCGGCGCGCATCCAGGCCTCGGCGGCGGCGACCGGGTCGTCCTCGGCACTGACGTCGAAGGTGTGCAGCGGCCAGTCGTCCGAGACGGCCACGTACTGGCGCAGCGAGGTGCCCGATCCGGTGAAGCGCACGTGGAGGGGTTCGACCCGTCCGGTGACCTCCCGCACGGCCCGCTCGAACAGCCGCGGGTCCAGGTCCCCTTCGATCTCCAGGCACTGGGCCACGCTGTAGACGGGGTTGTCCGGGTCGAGTTGCTGAGCGTTCCAGATGCCTCGCTGCGCGGCAGAGAGTTCCTTGTACGCGACGCCGACTTCTGACGTGCTCATACCACTCCATCGTCCCGTTGAGAGCGTGCTTTTCCACGCGTGCGTGCGAGCAGGGCTGGGGGGTCGTTCGCCACCGAACGGGGCCCTCCGGCCGAAAGGCCGCCCGAGGGCAGGCGGAAGCCTCGGCCGGGCCCCGCGGAACACGGCGCGGCCGGGGCGGCGGAACCGTGCGGACGGTCGGCGGCTCGGGGCACGACCGGGCCGGGCGACGGCAGCGGCAACGCCAACGGCGGTTCCGGGCAGGCCGATCCGCCCCCCTCGGGGGACCCGGAACCACGGAAATGCCGGGCGGCGGTCAAGGCCCGTCCGCCGCCGGATCAAGCCTGGCGCGGACCGGCCGACGCGTCAGTGAAGCGCCGGCGAAAAAAGTGTGGAGAAAATGGCGTCCATTGACGCAGGACCCCCCCGGTAAGGAATGGGTCGGCGGCCCCGTCCGCGAATCGCAGGGCGCTCTTCAGTACATCGGGCAGGACGCTCCCCGCCGGAAAACTCACACATCACTTTCCCCCGTATTGCCGACACTTCGCCACGCGGCGCACTCATGATGGACCATGCGCGGCGATCCCCGCTCCCGCGCCCCGGACGACGGACCCGGCCAACGTCCGAAGGGCTTCTGAGCAGGCGTCAGGACAGTAAAGTGGATCACGGCGGAAGCCTGCAATGTGATCCCGGTCACAGGAAAAGTGGGATTGCGACGTCTATGCTGGTCACTCGCAAGCACGTTGAACTTGCTTGTCGCACAGTCGGGGGACAACGGGGTATGATGAAGAATTTCCAGAACATTACAGCAGGGCGCACAGCAGTCCTTCTTTTCGGGGTCACACCCCGCTGACGCCTGTCCTGAACATGCCATAACAACTCGGGCCACTTCCATCGGAAGGTCGTCTCCGAGGCGTTTTCCAGGCCGTCATTTCCCTTTTCCCGGATATCGGCGCCGCGGTTGTCGCGCGTCGCACTTCGGCGTACCCGGCACGGACCGGCGCGCGCCGGAAAAGGGCTGAACACGCATGCCCCCGACCGTGTGGCAGGGGCCGGTCCGCGGTGTCCGCGGACGGGTGCGCCCACGGCGGGGACGCCGTTCATCACGAAAGGAACGCACCCTCGTGGATCCTGCTTGTACCTACCTGCTCGTGTGCGCCGGCTGCGACTGGCGGAGTTCCGACGACGGGCTCTGCCTGAGCTGCCCGCGATGCGGGGACGACACCCTGCTGCGCACCGAGTACACGGCACAGCGGTTCACCGTCACGCCGGAGCGGTCCGGCGTCTTCCGCTACGACTGGCTCCCGGTCCGACGCGAGGTCGAGGGCTCCCACCGGCCGGCCGTCTACCGGAGCGAGGGGCTCGGGAAGGCGCTCGGCCTGACCGACCTGTGGATCTCCTTCAGCGGCTACTGGCCCGAGCGGGGCTGCCGCATGACGTCCGGTTCCTTCAAGGAGCTGGAGGCCTTCACGGTGCTGGGGCGCACCCCCGAGCAGGCCGGGGTGATGGTCATCGCCTCGGCGGGCAACACCGCGGCGGCCTTCGCCGCCGCCGGGAGCGAGGGCGTCCCCCGGCTGCTGGTGGTCCCGAGCCGGGCGCTCCCGACCGTGGCCGCCGCCGACGGGGGGTCGGCCGACGTCCAGGTGGTGGCGCTCGAGGACGCCACCTACAACGACGCGATCGACTTCAGCCGGAAGCTGATCGCCGCCGGCCCCGGGTTCTTCGCCGAGGGCGGCGTCCGCAACGTCGGCCGCCGCGACGGTCTGGGCGTGGTCGCGCTGGCCGCCTTCGAGGAGATGGGCGCGCTCCCCGACGTCTACGTGCAGGCGGTGGGCAGCGGCGCCGGCGCGATCGCCGTCCACGAGGCCGCCGGGCGCATCCTCGCCTCCGGCTCGGCCGACGGGCAGTCGGCGCCGCGCATGCTGCTGTGCCAGAACGCGGAGTTCGCCCCGCTGAGCCGGGCCTGGCGGGAGCAGCCTGACGACCAGTCAAGCACCGGGGCGCCGCTCGACCTCTACGCCCCGGAGCTGGCCAACGCGACGCCGCCCTACCTCGTCGGCGGCGGGGTCCGGGACGTCCTGCGCGCCACCTCCGGCGACATGCTGGTGGCCGGCCGCGCGGAGGCGGAGGCGGCCCGGGCGATGTTCGAGGAGCTGGAGGGGATCGACATCGAGCCGGCGGCCGCGGTCGCCGTGGCGGCGCTGTGCGGCGCCGTCCGGGACGGGCGGATCACGCCCGACACGACCTGCCTGCTCAACGTGACGGGCGGCGGGCGTCAGCGACTGAACGCCGACGCGCCGGCCGCCGAGCCGCGGGGGTGGCTGGTCTCGCGGGGAGACTCCCCCGACGAGGTCGCGGCCAGGGTGCTGGACGCCTTCGCGACCGGCCGCCGGCCGCGCACCGTCGCCGCCGTGCGCTGAGCCGCACCCACCGCGAACCGAGCCGCACCCCCGCGCCGAGCCGCACCGGGGCGCACCGGGGCGCACCACGGCGAACCGAGCCGCACCGCCGGCGCCAAGACGAACCGTCAGAAGGGAAGTGGGACCGTTGGGCAACCGCACCGAGGCAGGCTCGCCCCTGTCGCTCGACGTCCGGGACCTGCACGAATCGCTGGGCTCGCCGGTGAGCGCGTCGATGAACTTTCTCAACGAGGTGGCCCAGGACTACCCGGACGCGGTGTCCTTCGCCGCGGGCCGGCCGTTCGAGGGCTACTTCGACCTCGACGACGTCCACCGCCACCTGGAGGTCTACCGCCGGTACCTCTCCGAGCGGTTCGACGGCGACGAGGCGAAGGTCCGGCGCACCGTGCTCCAGTACGGCCGCACCAAGGGCGTGATCCACGAGCTGGTCGCGGCCCACCTCGCCGTCGACGAGGGCATCGAGGCGGACCCGGAGTCCGTCGTGGTCACCGTGGGCTGCCAGGAGGCGCTCTACCTGACCCTGCGGGCGCTGCGCGCCACCCCCGAGGACGTGCTGCTGGCGGTGACCCCGAGCTACGTCGGGGTGCACGGCGCGGCCCAGCTCGTCGACATGCCGCTGCTCCCGGTCCGGGAGTCCGCGACCGGCGTCGACCTGGACCACCTCGCCGCCGTGGTGCGGGAGGCCCGGGCGGCGGGCCGGCGGCCGCGCGCGCTCTACCTGGTACCGGACTTCGCCAACCCGGGCGGGGTGCGGATGAGCCGGGAGGACCGGCTGCGGACGCTGCGGGCCGCCGCGGAGCTCGACCTCCTGGTGCTGGAGGACAACCCGTACGGCCTGCTCGGCGACCCCGACGGCCCGCCGACCATGAAGGCCCTCGACACCGACGGGCGGGTCGTCTACCTCGGCTCGTTCGCCAAGACCGGGCTCCCCGGCGCCCGGGTCGGCTACGTCGTCGCGGACCAGCCGGTCACCGGGCCGCGGGGCGGGGCCGGCCTGCTGGCCGACAAGCTGGCGAAGATCAAGAGCATGACGACGGTGAACACCTCGCCGATCGCCCAGGCCGTCATCGCCGGCAAGCTGCTGGAGCACGGGCACAGCCTGCGGGCGGCCAACGCGCGCGAGCGGGAGACGTACCGCGCGAACCTCCGGCTGATGCTGGAGGGCCTGGCCGCCCGGTTCGGCGACGGGCAGGTGCCCGGGGTCTCCTGGAACACCCCGAGCGGCGGCTTCTTCCTGCTGCTCACCGTGCCGTTCGCGGCGAGCGACGAACTGCTGGAGCTCAGCGCCGGGAAGCACCGGGTGCTGTGGACGCCGCTGCACCACTTCTACGCGGACTCCGAGCCGCGCCGCGTGATGCGGCTGTCCTTCAGCCACCTGCTCCCGGCGGAGATCGACGAGGGGCTGGACCGGCTGGCCGGCTTCGTCCGGGAACAGGCCGCGGCCGCCGCGCGGTAGGGCCACCCGCGAGCCGGACCGCAAGCCCGCCCCAAGCCCGCCCGCGCCGCGGGCACCCGGGTGCCATCGAGACCGAGGCTGAGAGGAAAGACGTGCGCCCAGCACAGCAGTGGTTGCGAGTAGTGAAACCGTCGGCGGACCCCCGCACCCGGATCGTCTGCTTCCCGCACGCGGGCGGCGCGGCGAGCTTCTACCAGGGGTGGGGCCCGTTCGTCCCCGACGACGTGGAGCTGCGCGCGGTGCGCTACCCCGGGCGGGAGGACCGGCTGCTCGACCCGCTCGCCCGGACGATGGAGGAGCTGGTGGCGCCGGCCGTCGCGGAGTGCCTCCCGCTGCTGGACCGGCCGCTGGCGCTCTTCGGCCACAGCATGGGCGCGTCGGTCGCCTTCGAGGTCGCCCGCCGGCTGCAGGAGGAGCACGGCGCCCGGGTCGCCGCCCTGTTCGTCTCCGGCCGCTCCGGCCCCGGGCGGGAGAGCCTCCCGGAGCAGTCGTACGCGACCGCGCCCGACCACGAACTCGTCAGCCACCTCAAGGAGTTGGGCGGCAGCGAGACGGCCGCGCTGGACCACCCGGACCTGCTGGAGCTGGTGCTCCCGGCCGTCCGGGCCGACTACCGGATCGTGGAGGAGTACCGGGCCGATCCCGCCGGTGCCGTCCTGGACGCCCCCGTCGTCGCCTACTACGGGGACGCCGACGAGGACGTGGACGCCGGGTCGGCGGCCGCGTGGGCGCCGGTGACCCGGGCCTCCTTCACCGCACGCTCCTTCGAGGGCGGGCACTTCTACCTCTCCGACCACCGGGCCGCCCTGCTGCGGGACCTGCTCTCCCGGCTCGGCCTCGCGGCCTCCCGCTGACCCCGGACGGCCGCGCCCCCGCGACTCCCTGACCACCACCGCAGAATCACCACCACCGCTAAGGAAACGACAGTGACGAACCCGTTCGAGAACAACAACGCCCCCTACCTGGTGCTGCGCAACGCGGAGGGGCAGCACTCGCTGTGGCCCGCCTCCGTCGAGGTGCCGGCCGGCTGGGACACCGTGTTCGGCGAGGCCGGCCGCCAGGAGTGCCTGGACTACGTCGAGGGCAACTGGACCGACATGCGCCCGAACAGCCTGATCCAGGCCATGGCCGCCAACTGACCTGCGGCGTACGCCCGTTCCCCGCCCGGGGCGGCCGGCCCCGGGCGGGCCGCGGCACCCCACCCAAGCCTCCGCGACCGGCGCCACCGCCCCGCGCCGGCGGAGCCCAGCGACACTTCCAAGGAGAGAATCACGTGAACGGGTCCGCGGTCTACGGAAGCCTCGGCATCGAGTACGTCGAGCTGTACGTGGACGACATCGAGGCCGGCACGGCCACCTGGACCGGGCAGTACGCGTTCCACGTGGTCGCCCCGCAGGTGGCGACCGGAGCGGGCCTGCGGAGCGTCGCCCTGGCCCAGGGGGACATCACCCTCGTCCTCACCGAGAGCCGGGACGCTCGGCACCCGGCCGGCGCGTACACCGCGCGGCACGGCGACGGGGTGGCCGACATCGCCCTGCGGGTGCCCGACGTGGCCGCCGCCTTCGCCGAGGCCACCCGGCGCGGCGGGCGGGCGGTGGCCGCCCCGGCGCCGCACCCGGCGGGCGGCACCACCGCGACCGTCGGCGGCTTCGGCGACGTCGTGCACACCTTCGTCCCGGAGGCCCCGGAAGCCCCGGAGGGCGTCCCCGCGTCGCCCGTCCTGCCGCACGGCCTGGTCGTCGACCCGGCCGCGCTGGCCGCCGCCCGCACCGTCGCGCCGCCCGTCGGCCTCCAGCGGATCGACCACTTCGCCGTCGTGGTGCCCGCCGGCGAACTCCGGTCGACCGTCGACCACTACAACGGGGTGCTGGGCTTCGCCACCATCTTCGAGGAGCGCATCGCCACCGGCACCCAGGCGATGGACTCCAAGGTCGTCCAGAGCGCCTCGGGCACGGTGACCTTCACCGTCATCGAGCCCGACACCACCGCCGACCCCGGGCAGATCGACGACTTCCTCACCCGGCACGGCGGCGCCGGCGTGCAGCACATCGCCTTCTCGGTGGAGGACGCCGTCGGCTCCGTCGCCGCCCTGTCCGAGCGCGGGGTGCGGTTCCTGACCACCCCCGGCTCGTACTACGACCTCCTCGGCAAGCGCCTGACCCCGAAGAACCACCCGCTGGAGGACCTTCGCCGGTGGAACCTGCTGGTGGACGAGGACCACGCCGGCCAGCTGTTCCAGATCTTCACCCGCTCCGCCCACCCCCGGCGCACCCTCTTCTTCGAGGTCATCGAGCGCCTGGGCGCGGAGACCTTCGGCAGCTCCAACATCAAGGCGCTGTACGAGGCCGTCGAGCTGGACCGGGCGAAGCAGGGCGGTGCCGCGCAGTGACCACCGCCACCCCGCCCGTCCCGCCGCTGCGCGACGAGCCCGCCGCCCGGTGGCAGCGCGAACCCGCCTGCCTCCAGGACCTGGAGCGGGCCGCCGCCGCGGTGCTCCCGCCGGACATCTGGGACTTCGTCACCGGCGGCAGCGGCACCGAGTCCTCGGTGCGCGCCAACCTCGCCTCCTTCGAGCAGCTCCACCTGGTGCCGCGGGTGCTGCGGGACGTCGCCGACTGCGCCACCACCGCCCCGCTGCTGGGCCGGGACGCCGCGGCCCCGGTCGCCGTCGCCCCGATGGCCTACCACCGGCTGGTGCACCCGGACGGCGAACTGGCCGTGGCCCGCGCGGCCCGGGACGCCGGGGTCCCGTTCGTCACCGGCACCCTGAGCAGCTACCCACTGGAGGAGATCGCCGCCCAGGGCGGCCGGCTCTGGCTCCAGCTGTACTGGCTCAACGACGAGGCCCGGCTGTTCGACCTCGTCGACCGGGCCGAGGCGGCCGGCTGCGAGGCGCTGATGCTGACCGTGGACCTGCCCTGGATGGGGCGCCGGCTGCGCGACGTGCGCAACCAGTTCTCCCTCCCGCTGGACGTCCAGGCCGCCCACCTCGGCGACGGCTCGGCCTCCCGGGCGCACGACCAGGCGTCCCGGACGTCCGCGGTGGCGGAGCACACCAGGGCCTTCATGACCGCCTCGCTCTCCTGGCGGCACATCGAACGGCTCCGCGAGCGCACCGGGCTGCGGATCGTCCTCAAGGGCGTCCTCGACCCGCGCGACGCCCGGCAGGCGGCCGACCAGGGGGTCGACGCGATCGTCGTCTCCAACCACGGCGGACGCCAACTCGACGGCGCGGTACCGCCGATGGCGGTGCTCCCGGAGGTCCGGGACGCCGTCGACGGCCGCTGCGAGGTCCTGGTCGACGGCGGGGTGCGCACCGGCAGCGACATCGTCAAGGCCCTGGCGCTCGGCGCCGGCGGCGTCCTGGTCGGCCGCCCGGTGTTCTGGGGGCTCGCCACCGGCGGCCAGGCCGGGGTCGGCGGCGTCCTGCGGATGCTGACCGAGGAGCTGCGGGACGCGCTCGGACTGGCCGGCTGCGACTCGGTCGAGGCCGCCCGGGCCCTGCGCGTGGTCACCTCCGCGCCCCTGCGGACGGTGTCCGCGCCGTACCCGCAACCCCGGGAGTAGCAGCAGCTCCCACCCACCCGACGCTCCGGGCGCCGCCGACCTGAGGACCGTTCCCATGGATATTGCGCTCCCGTTCCCCTCCCTCCCCGCCCACCCGTACGACCGAGTCCCGGCCGGCGGCCGGCGGGCCGCGCCGCTGCACCTGCTGCGCCGGCCCGCCACCGCCGAGGGCTTCGCCCTGGACACCACCGCGCCGGAGGAGCAGCACTTCGTCCTGTCGGCCGAACTCCCGGACGCCCACGAGCTGTTCACCGACGGCCCGGGCGCCTTCCACGACGTGCTGTTCCCGGCGGAGACGATGCACCAGGCGGCGCACTTCATCGCCCAGCAGTACTTCCGGGTGCCGGCCGACCGGCCCGAGGCCTTCGCCTCCAGCAGCGTCGACGTCCTGGACCTCTCGCCGTGGCGGCGCACCGGGCGGGCCGCCCACCTCGCCATGGAGCTCACCCTGACCCCGGGCGACGTGGTCAACGGCGTCCCGCGCGGCCTGGAGTGCGTGGCCCGGGTGGCCATCGACGGGGTGAACTGCGGGCTCAACCGGACCCGGCTGGTGTTCGTCATGCCCGGGGTGCACCGCAGCCACCGCGCCCGGGGCCGGCGCGAGAGCCTGACCGACAGCTGCCCGGCGGCCCCGCCCGGTGCGGCCGGGGCGCTGCGCCCGGCCCGGGTCGGCCGGAGCGACCCGCGCAACGTGCTGGTCGGTCCGCCGCTGCGGGTCCTCGACGGGGAGTTCCTGCTGCCGGTCGACCCGGCGCCGGAGCACGAGGTCTTCCGCGCGGCCGCCGACGGCCCGATCCCCGGCTCGCTGTTCCTCGAGGCCTCCCGGCAGGCGTCCCTGCTGGTGGCCGCCGAACTGCACGGCTTCGAGCCCGGCCACGCCGTGCTGACGCACTGGCGGACCTCCTACCGCGGCCTCGGGGACACCGACCTGCCGCTCACCTGCACCGTCTCCTCCCGCCGTCCCACCCGGGACGCGGCCGGCCGGCCGGTCGCCCGGATGCGGGTCGTCTTCAGCCAGGGCAGCCGGGTCGTCGCCAGTGCCTCCGCCTCCCTCCTGCAGGACTGCTGAACCGGGCCAATCGAAAGGAGCTTGTGATGCGCTTCCGGATCCTGGGGCCGGTCTCGCTCTCCCCCCGCACGCCGTCCGCCGCCAAGCCGCGCGCGCTGCTCGCGACCCTGCTGGTGCGCGCCGGGGAGGTCATCTCCTCGGACAGCCTGATCGACGAGCTCTGGGGGACCGAACCGCCCCGCACCGCGACCACCACCCTCCAGGTCTACATCTCCCAGCTGCGCAAGCTGCTGGCCGAGGGCCGCCCCCCCGGGCGGGAGACCGAGGACCTGCTGCTCACCCGCCCCCCGGGGTACCTGCTGCGGGTGCCCGAGGAGGACTTCGACCTGGCCCGCTTCGAGACGCTGCGGGTGGCCGGCCGCACCTCCTACGAGCAGGGCGACTTCGCCGCCGCCTCCCGGCAGCTGCACGAGGCGCTGGCGGTGTGGACCGGCCCGGCGCTGTCCGGCGTGCCGCACGGCGTGCGCCTGGAGAGCACCGCCATCCGGCTGGACGAGCTGCGGATGGAGTCGCTGGAGCAGCGGATCCGGGCGGACCTGCGGCTCGGCCACCACCGGGAGCTCACCGGGGAGTTGATGGCGCTGGCCACCGAGCACCCGCTGCGCGAGGCGCTGCACGGCCACCTGATGGTGGCGCTGTACCGCACCGGCCGCCAGTCGGACGCCCTGCGGATCTACGCGCGGCTGCGCCGCTCGCTGGTCGAGGAACTCGGTGTGGAGCCCGGGCGACCGCTCCAGCGCCTCCAGGAGCGGATCCTGCACTCGGACCCGTCGCTCGACTGGCGGCCGACCGGGCCGGCCGCTCCGCCCGCCCCGTCCTCCGCCGGGCCGCTGCGGGGGCTGCCCGGCGGGGCGCCGGGGTTCATCGGCCGCCACGAGGAGACCGCCTCGGCCGAGCGGATGCTGCGCGGCGAGGCCGGCCGGCCGCCGGTGCGGCTGGTGGCCGTGGCCGGGCGGGCCGGGGTGGGCAAGACGGCGTTCGCGGTGCGGCTGGCCCGGGAGGTCGCGGACGCCTTCCCGGGCCGGTGTCGGCCTGGACAACGTGGACGTCGCCGCCGCCACCAAGGCCGGCGTGATGGTCGTCAACGCCCC
>NZ_JBEXJK010000241.1:0-12887 GCF_040609095.1 Kitasatospora sp. NPDC004799 | reverse complement strand
GAGGAACCGACCGCCCCGCGCCCGGTCGGCACCGGCCTGGGCGAACTCGCCCCGCCGCGCGCGCTCGGCCCCGCGCCGGTGCCCGCCGGCGCGCCGCAGCCGCCCGTACCGGCCGAGGCCGCCCGGACCGCGCCGCGCCCGATGGCCGAGCTCCCCGCCGCCGAGGGACGGCCCGCCGCCGAGCAGCCGTCGGCCCCGGCCGGCGAGCTGGCCAACACCCGCCGGCTGCTGGTCTGGCCCGAGCCCGACCCGGCCACCAAGCAGGCCCTCCAGTCGCGCGGCTACCTGCCGGTGATCGTCCGCTCCCGCGAGGAGGTGGACGCCCAGGCCGCCGGCTTCCCCGCCGCCCTCTTCGTCGACCCGCTGACCGGCCCGATCACCCGCACCGCGCTCCAGTCGCTGCGCACCGCGGCGCTCAACCGCCGGGTCCCGGTGCTGGTCACGGCCGGCCTCGGCCAGGCCACCCGGGACGCCGCGTACGGCGCCGACCCGGCCGTCCTGCTGCGCGCCCTCGCCCCGCGCGACGGCGAGCACCACGCCCCGCGGGTGCTGCTGGTCGAGGGCGACCCGGACATCGCCGCCGCCATGATCAGCAGCCTGGAGCGGCGCGGCATGCACGTCGAGCACGCGGTGGACGAGAACGACGCGGTGGCCCGGGCCAGCAGCGTGCAGCCCAACCTGGTGGTGATGGACCTGCTGCAGATCCGCCGCCGCCGGGTCGGCCTGCTGGACTGGCTGCGCGCCAACGACCGGCTGCACCGCACTCCGCTGGTGGTCTACACCTCGGTGGACCTCGACCCGCGGGAACTGCCCCGGCTGCGCACCGGCGAGACGGTGCTGTTCCTCGCCGAGCGCTCGACCAGCGAGGACGTCCAGTCCCGGATCGTCGACCTGCTCGGGCGGATCGGCGCGATGGGCGAGGCGGGCGTCGCCGCCGCGGGCTGAACCCCGGTACGCCGAAGGGCCGGCCGCCCCCGTACGGAACGGGGGCGGCCGGCCCTTGTCGCGATCACTCCTTGCCGAGCACCGTGACGTCCAGTTCCTCGGCCGCGTAGCTGGCCCGGATCACCTTCTTGTCGAACTTGCCGACCGAGGTCTTCGGTACCGACTCCACGATCGACCAGCGCTCCGGCAGCTGCCAGGAGGCGATCCGCTCGCCCAGGAAGGCCCGCAGCTCCTTCAGCCCGACGGTCGCGCCCGGGCGCAGCACCACGGTGGCCAGCGGGCGCTCGCCCCACTTCTCGTCCGGGACGGCGACCACGGCGGCCTCGGCCACGTCGGGGTGGGCCATCAGGGCGTTCTCCAGCTCGACCGAGGAGATCCACTCGCCGCCGGACTTGATGACGTCCTTGGCCCGGTCGGTGAGGGTCAGGTAGCCGTCGGCGGTGATGGTGCCGACGTCGCCGGTGCGCAGCCAGCCGTCCTCGGAGAACTTGTCGTCCGGGCGGACCGGGTCCTGGCCGGCGCCGCCGTAGTACGCCCCGGCGATCCACGGGCCGCGCACCTCCAACTCGCCCGCCGCGACGCCGTCGTGCGGCATCCGCTCGCCGCCCGGGCCGATCAGCCGGGCCTCGACGGAGGCCGGGAAGATGCCCTGGGTGATCCGGTACGGCCACTCCTGCTCGGGGGTGAGGCCGCCCGGCGGCTGGGCGAAGCAGCCGAGCGGGGAGGTCTCGGTCATGCCCCAGGCGTGCAGCACCCGGATGCCGTGGCGCTCCTCGTAGGCCTTCATCAGGGAGGGCGGACAGGCGCTGCCGCCGATGACCACCATGCGCAGGCTGGAGGTGTCGTAGTCGCCCGCGTCGAGCTCGTCCAGCAGGCCGGCCCAGATGGTGGGGACGGCGGCGCTGACGGTCGGACGGACGGTGGCGATCATCTCGGCCATCGGCTTGGGCTGGAGGAAACGATCCGGCATGAGCAGGTTGGCGCCGGACATGAAGGCCGCGTGCGGGATGCCCCAGGCCTGGACGTGGAACATCGGCACCACCGGCAGCGCGGTGTCGCTCGGGGTGAAGGCGAAGTTGTCGCCGGTGTTGACCTGGAGGCAGTGCAGGTAGACCGAGCGGTGGCTGTAGAGCACGCCCTTCGGGTCCCCGGTGGTGCCGGAGGTGTAGCAGAGCACGGCGGCCTGCCGCTCGTCGATGTCGTGCTGCCAGGGGTACTCGGTGGGCCGGCCGGCGATCAGCTCCTCGTAGTCGTGCACGCCGCCCGCGAAGCCGGCCAGCACCGAGCGGTCGCCGGGGCCGCTGACCACGATGTGCTTGAGGGTCGGCGCGAGGTCCGGGAGGAGCGCGGCGAGCAGCGGCAGGACGGTGCCGTTGACGACGATCACGCGGTCGGCGGCGTGGTTGATGATGAACGACAGCTGCTGCGCGGGCAGTCGGAGGTTCAGCGTGTGCAGCACGGCCCCCATCGAGGGGACGGCGAGGTACGCCTCCAGGTGCTCGGTGTTGTTCCACATCAGGGTGGCGACCCGGTCGTCCGCGGTCACCCCCAGCTCGTCGCGCAGCGCGCAGGCGAGCTGCGCGGCGCGGGCGCCCACCTCGGCGTACGTCCGGACCACGGGCCCCGTGCCGTCCCAGGTGGTCACGGTCGACCGCCCGTGGATGGTGGACCCGTGCTCCAGGATCCGGGCGACGGTGAGCGGAACGTCCTGCATCGTGCTGAACACGGGGTCCTCCTTGACCTGGCGGCACTTGGCGGCTGCGCCTGCGGGCACCTACCGGGCGGTAATGCGCGCCGACGTGCCCGATTGTGCCGCCCCCACCCCCCGCTGTCAGCATCCCGACCCCGTTGCACGGATCACGACCCCGCCCCGGCCCCGCTCTCCAGCCCCTCCCGCAGCCAGAAGGGCAGCGCGGCGCGCACGTCCGCCGGAATGCCCGGATACTCGGCGGCGGGCAGGGTCCGGCTCCGCCACACGCCGTCGGCGCCGGCCTCGACCACCCGCACCTCCTCCTCGGCGGTGGCCGCGGTCCGGCGCCGGTCGGTGAAGATCCACACCTGCCTCCCGTCCGCCTGCCACCGGTACTGCGGCCGGTCCTTCCTGCTGTCGTAGGCCGTGTCGTCCCGCCACAGCACGTCCTTGCGGGTGCCCTCACCACGCTTGGACGGCGTGTACGCCCGCACCACCCCGCGCCACCGCCTGCTCCCGTCCGGCTCCGCGCTCTCCTCCACCTCCAGCGCGAACCGGTCGTACGGCGCCCGCACCCAGTAGTCGGGCCGGGCCTCCCCCTCCGCGTGCAGCCGGTTGGTGTACACCACGGGCGGCCCGTCCGTCCCACCCCCGCACCCGGCCAGCACCACCGCGGCCGCCAGCACCACGGCCGGTGCGCCCCGTCGACGCCTCATCCACCGCCTCCTCGTTGGAATGGCCAACGGGATGACGGTAGGTCAGGGCTGGAGGGGGCGGGAGAGGCGGAGGGAGTTGGTGGGGTCGGGGGTGTATGCGGGGTCGAGGGTCCAGCCCTGGTCGGCGGCGATGCGGAGGGCGTGGTGGGCGCCGGCGCCGCGGTAGGTGGCGCGCTTGAGGTGGATGCGGTGCACGAGGGTGCCGTCGGGGGTGCGGGTGGTGGTGGGGCGGGGGCGGTCGGTGTCGCGCTTGAGGATGCGGCGGATGTGGCGGTCCCAGGCGGCGGGGCTGTTGGTGAACTCGGCGTAGAAGGCGCGCGGGCCGACCGTCCAGCGGGCGCCCCAGCGGTCCCAGTAGTCGGGCTCGGGGCGGCTCACCCAGCAGGTGAGCAGTCCGTACACCGGGACGTAGACGATCTGGAGCAGGAGGACGAACGGCAGCAGCGGCGCGAAGCGGACCGCCTGCGGGCCCCACGGGGTGCCGGGGGCGGCGGGCGGGTCCTGCGGGGAGGGCGCGTTCAGGATGACCGGGGCCGGGAAGTGGCGGGCGAGCAGGACGTGCCCGGTGTCGCTCCCGGACGCCACGCCGTGCCAGCCGTACCGCTCCGCGAGCCGGACCACGCCGGCCGCGCCGAGGCCGCGGTAGAGCCGCTCCGCGAGCCGGACCCCCACCACCCGGCCGAGGTCGGGCCGCACCTCTCCGCCGCCGGCCGCGTACGAGGCCTCGGCGGCGGCGATCCGGCGGGCCAGGACCGGGGTGACGTACCGCTCCCAGTGCTCCGGCCGGCCGGTGAGCTCGGCCCGCAGCCGGCGCGGCGGGATGAAGCTGCGGTTGACCTTCAGCCAGCCGTCGGAGCTGGGGCCTCCCCCGCTGTAGTCCGCGAAGATCAGGACGACGAAGAGGAGCACCAGGCCGAGGACCCAGAGCGGGGCGTAGATCCACTGGAGGAGGAACTGGAGCAGCACGGCGAAGCGGTTGCGGCGCGGCGCCGGGCCGGGGAAGCCGCCGGGAGGAGGCGCCGCGGCGGGCTGCGGGTGCTGGGGCGGGTACGCCTGCGGTGGCGGGTACGCCTGCGGTGGCGGGTACGCCTGCGGCGGCACCGGCTGGGCGTACGGGTTCCGCGCCTGACGGTCCTGCGCGTAGGGGTTCTGGCCGTACGGCGCCTGCCCGTGCGGGCTCTGTGGCGGCGCGCCGTATCCGCCGGTGCCGCCGTACCCCTGGCCGTTCGCCATGCCGTTCCCCCCGTGTCCGATCGGGGGGACACCCTACCCGCGCGTCCCGGCGGGCCTCAGCGGGCGGTCGGGCCGTCCACGTGGTTGCGGTCGACGGTGAGGGTGGCGCCGCCGAAGGTCTCCTCGACGTTGCCGTGGTACTGGTGGACGCGCTGGTGGAAGCTCCAGAGGTCGGGGGCGAGGCCGCCGGAGCCCTCGGTGTCGGCCCGGCCGTCCCAGCGGGCGTACCAGAGCGCGTCGGGCATCGGGGAGCTGCCGGCCCGGGCGGCGGCCGCGAGGTCCGCGATGCCGGAGTCGAGGCTGGAGTAGAAGCCGGAGCGGTAGCCCGCGGCGTGCAGGCCGGCCGTCCAGCCGACGGTGAAGTCGACCACGGCCTGACCGCAGGCCGCATCGCGCGTCGGGTAGGCCTCGATGTCCAGGTAGACCGGGCTGCCCTTGGCGAGTCCGAGCGCGCGCAGGGCCCGGGCGGCCTCGCCCGCCTCCTCCCGGCCCTGCTCGGCGGCCCTGGCCGGGTCGATCCGCTTGGGCTTGCGGCCCGGGTCGGCGCACGGCGCCTGCAGTCCGACGTGCACCGGCAGGAACCGCCAGCCCATCGCCCGCGCCCGGCTCACCCACTCGGCGGTGAGCCTCGGCTGGCCGCAGCCGCGCTGGGAGCCGCTGGTGTAGATGCCGACCGCCCCGTACGGCGACGTGCCGCGCCAGGCCTTCAGGGTGTCGAGCGACGGAGCGGTGCAGGCGTCGAAGGCGGGGCCGCTCCAGGTGTCCCGGACCCGGGGCGGGCCGGACCGGTCGGGCAGTGTGACGGCCCGGATGCGCGGGGTGGCGACGGCGGCCGGGACGGTGGCTTCGGCGTTCGCGCCCGCCCCGTCGGTGGCCAGCAGGAGCACGAGGGCGGCGGCGAGCAGGGCGGCGGGGCGGAGAAGGCGCACCCCGCCTTGATACTGACGGGCCGTCGGACGACCGCGGCAACCACGCCGCAGCACCCGCGCGAGTCCACCCTTTCGGACGCACCCGTCCGCATCCGTCCCGATTTTTGTAACGAGCTTGCTGGTTCATCACTCCTTACGGCAAACTCGCGCGTATGCCCACCTCCCATACCAGCGAAACCCCCTCCGTCTCGTCGTCGGCCACCGCCGTCGCCGAGGCCCTGGCCATGCCGCCCGCGCTCCAGGGCGAGCCTGCCGGTGAGCGGGGCAGCCGGCGACGAGGCGGGTCCTCCGGCCGCGCGGCCGGAGGCTGGGAGCGGATCCCGGCGCCGCTCCTCTGCGTGACCGCGATGTTCCTGGTGCAGAGCGGCATCGCGCTGTCCAAGCCGCTGTTCGGCCCGCTCGGTGTCAGCGGCACGACCTTCCTGCGGCTCGGCTTCGCCGCCGTCATCCTGCTCGCCGCCACCCGGCCGAAGCTGCGCGACAAGCGCCCGCGCGACCTCGCCGCGGCCGCGCTGCTCGGCGTGGCCTCGGCCTCGATGACCTTCCTGTTCGCCGGAGCGGTCGACCGGCTGCCGATGGGCACCGCCGCGACCATCGAGTTCCTCGGCCCGCTCGCGGTCGCCCTGATCTTCGCCCGGCGCGCCAGCCACCTGCTCTGGGCGCTGCTCGCGGCCGCGGGCGTGGCGCTGCTGACCCTGTTCGGCGAGGGGGAGGGCGGCGGTTCGCTCGACCCGGTCGGCCTGCTGTACGCCTTCGGGGCGGCCGCCTGCTACGCCGTGTACATCCTGTTCACGGACAAGGTCGGCGCGACCTTCCGCGGGTTCCAGGGCCTGGCCGTGTCGATGACGGTGGGCGCGCTCGCGCTGGCGCCGTTCGGGCTCGGCCAGGCCTGGGACGGGCTGACCGCGCCCGACGCCTCGCCGCTCGCGCTGCTCGCCGCCGTCGCCGGGGTGTCGCTGCTGCTGCCGGTGCTCCCGTACGCGCTGGAGATGACCGCGCTGCGACGGATGCCGCAGCGGGTGTTCAGCGTGCTGGTCAGCCTGGAGCCGGCGGTCAGCGCGCTGGTCGGGCTGGTGGTGCTGGGCCAGCTGCTGGGCGTGCCGCAGCTGGCCGGGATCGGCTGCGTGGTCGCGGCCAGCGTGGGCGCCACGCTGGCCGGGCGGCGGTAGCCGCGCGGAGGCTGACGACCCGACGGCCTACGACCGCACGGCCTCACGGCTCACGGCTCACGGCTCACGGCCTCACGGCTCACGGCCTTACGGCCTGACGGCTCACGGCCAGAGCAGGGTGCGGGACCACTCTGGGGAGCTGACCGGGCCGGTGCGGGTGTAGCGCAGCCGGATGTGCCGCCGCTGGGCGTCGCCCTGCCAGAACTCCACCTCGTGCGCCCACAGGGTGTAGACCGCGTGCCCGGGCGCGACCGCGTCCGGGTGCGCCTCCAGCCGGCGGCGGGCGACCGCCACCGCCTCGTCGTACTCGTCGAACGAGCCCAGCGGCTCGCTCTGCCGCCCGACCAGCGCGCCGACCCGGGCGGCGGGCGAGCGGGTGGCGAACTCGGCGGCGGCGACCAGGTCGGCGGCCTGCTCGACGGCGCCGCGCACCCGGACCTGGCGGCCCAGCTGCGGCCAGTAGACGGTCAGTGCGGCGGCCGGGTGGTCGGCGAGCTGACGGCCCTTGGGGCTGTCGGCGTCCGCGGAGAAGTTCCAGCCGGTGCCGGCCGCGTCGACGTCCCGCAGCACCAGCACCCGGGCGTCCGGCATGCCGTCGGAGTCGACGGTGGAGAGGGTGAAGGCCTGCGGGTCCAGCACCCCGGCGTGCAGCGCGGTGGCGAGCCAGTCCACGAACAGCGGGCCGGGCTCGGCGGGGGCGGCCTCGTGGTCGAAGGAGGGCAGCGGGCGGGCCATCGGCGGGCGGCCGAGCAACAGCTCGGGGACGGACCTGGGCCCGGAGCGGTGCTCGCGGACCGGCTCGGCCGGCGGCTCCGGGCGTGCCTCCGCCGCCGGTCGCGACCCGGGCTCGGGTGCAGGCCTGGTCTCGTCCGGGCCGGTCAGGCCCTCCTCCTCCGCCGCCATCGCGCGCCCTTCCTTCCGATTGCCGCGGTCGCCACCCCGGCCGGGCCGGCCCATCCGGGCCCGGGCACGTGGGTGCGCTGTCGGAGCGCAACCGTACCGCCGTACACCGACGGCTCCGGGCGCGGGCCCTCGGTGGACGGATCCGGGCCGGTCGGCGGGGGATTCCGGGGCGGCCGGGCGCGGGATTCCGGAGTGGGGGGAGCCGGGGCGGGGGGAGCCGGGGCGGCCAGGGGGAGATCCGGCGGCCGGCGGGGATCGGCGCCGGACGCACTCGTGGGCGGTGCCGATGGCGGCACCGCCCACGAGACCGGTTTCGCGGTGACCCTTTCCGCCTGCCGGTCGATTGCGCTGTTCCCTCTGGTGTGATGCGTCGGTACCCGATGTCCGTTCCGGCCCTCCGGCCGTTCCGAACCGGTTCGATCCGTTCCAATCCGTTCCGATCCGGCCCGGGCCCGTCCGCGGCTGCTCAGCTCAGCCGCGGCCATCCACGTCCGGCGCCCCCGCCTTCCGTGGTGCCCGGTGCCGTCACCCGGCCGGGCGGCCGGGCGATCGACCGGCCGGTCAGTTGAAGGTCGGAGCGACCACGACGTTGAGGTTCTTGCTGTCCTGGCCGCCCTGGACGTTGCCCGTGTTGTCCTTCACCGCGACGGTGTTGTCCTGGTTCGAGGCGCCGGAGCCGGTGGCGGTCTGCTGGGTGGAGACGTAGTTGCCGTCGACCCCGCCGAACACGTTGCCGGTGCCGGAGTTGGAGACCACACCGGCGTTGGAACCGGACTCGGCGCCCGCGCCGTCGTCGGCGGCGGCAGCACCGGCACCGACCAGCAGCAGACCGGCCGCGAGTGGGCCGGCGACCAGGCGTCCGGCCAATCGGCGGGTATGGATGCGTGCCATGGGTGCCTCCAAGGAGCTGTTCATCGGGCAGTGGTCGATCACGATGCGCAAGGTTCGTCGACGGGACGAACACCTACGGGCTGCGGCGCCGGAAGACAGACTTCCGCAACAAATCGACAAAGCGCCAGCTCCCACGGCGGATTTCGCCCGTTCGCGTGATATCCGATCTGGCCGCGCATAACCGTACGGAAAGCGGACAGCGCGCGGACACACCCCGATCGACCTGGGACTTCGCCCGAACGGCCGCCGATCAGGGCGCCCTGGAGGGCGGCGCGGCACCATCACACGATCCGCCGGGCTCACCACCCCGGCGCACACGAACCGTGAACGCGCCCCTGAAAGGTCCGATCACCCTTCCATGTCGACTTTTCCAGCCGTTCCCAGCGAATTTTGAAAATCAGATCATCTTGCCGGGATTGAGGATTCCCAGCGGGTCGAAGACCGCCTTCAGCTGCCGCTGCAGGTCCAGGGCCACCGGGCCCAGCTCACGGGCCAGCCAGTCCCGCTTCAGCAGCCCCACCCCGTGCTCCCCGGTGATCGTGCCGCCCAGCTCCAGCCCGAGCGCCATGATCTCGTCGAAGGAGCGCTGGGCGCGGGCCGTCTGCTCCTCGTCCGAGGCGTCGAAGATGACGATCGGGTGGGTGTTGCCGTCCCCGGCGTGACTGACCACCCCGATGGTCAGCCCGTGCCGCTCGGCGATCACCGCGACACCGTTCAGCATCTCCGCCAGCCGGGACCGCGGCACGGCCACGTCGTCGATCATCGTGGTGCCCAGCCGGTCCAGCGCGGGCAGCGCCATCCGCCGGGCGGCCAGCAGCAGATCGGACTCCGCCTGGTCCTCGGCCGGCACCACCTCCGTCGCCCCGGCCTCCCGGCACAGCCGCGCGACCCGCGCCAGCTCGGCCACCCGGTCCGGCCCGTCGAAGGCCACCAGCAGCAGCGCCTGGGTGGACTCCGGCAGGCCCATCCGCCCCAGCTCGTTGACCGCCCGCACCGAGACCGCGTCCATCAGCTCCATCAGCGACGGGGTCAGACCGCGCGCCATCACCGAGCAGACCGCCGCCCCGGCCGCGTCCGCGCTCGGGAACTCCGCCGCCAGCGCCAGCTGCGGAGCGGGCGCCGGCCGCAGCGCCAGAACCGCCCGGACCACCACGCCGAGCGTCCCCTCCGAACCGACGAACAGCCTGGTCAGGTCGTACCCGGCCACGCCCTTCGCGGTGCGGCGGCCGGTGGACAGCAGCCGCCCGTCCGCCAGCACCACGTCCAGCCCGAGCACGTACTCGCTGGTGACGCCGTACTTCACGCAGCAGAGGCCGCCCGCGCCGGTGCCGATGTTGCCGCCGATCGTGCAGGACTCCCAGCTGGACGGGTCCGGCGGGTATGAGAGTCCCAACTCCTCGGCAGCGCGCGAGAGTTCGGCGTTCACCACGCCGGGCTCGACCACCGCGATCCGGTTCACCGGGTCGATCTCCAGGATCCGGTTCAGCTTCACCAGCGACAGCACGACGCAGCCGTCCACCGCGTTCGCCGCACCCGACAGCCCGGTCCGGGCGCCCTGCGGCACCACAGGGACGCGCAGCTCGGTCGCGGTGCGGAGCACGTGCTGCACCTGCTCGACCGTCTCCGGGAACACCACCGCCGCGGGCTGCCCGGCCGCGCAGAAGCCCGCCATGTCACGGCGGTACGCGGCGGTCACGTCCGGATCCACCACGACGGCCCCGTCCGGGAGGCCCTGCGCCAGTCGGTCCGTCAGATCACTCATCGCCGCCTCCACTCGCCGCCCGCCCGCCTCCACCTCCGCACTCTGCCCGGACGGACAGGGCCGGGCAAGTGGGCCGAGGGACGGGCGAGGAGGAGGCGGACGAGGAAAGGGGGGCCGCCCGGCAAGCAACGAGGGGGACACAACGCGAGGCCGGGCAAGTGGGTCGAGAGACGGGCGAGGAAGGGGAGCTGCTGCCCGGGCGGGCAACGAGGGGGCGCATCGGTCCCGGGGCGCACGGGCGACGCCGGGGCCCTCGACCACGTCGAGGGCCCCGGCGCGGCTACCGGTTACCCCCGGACCACCGGCTCCTGGATCTCGGTGACCCAGGCCGCCAGGTCCTCCGGGCACTTCAGGTAGAGCTCCCGGGCGTAGCCGGCCGAGCGGTAGCCGCTCCCCTCGATGAAGCGGGCCAGTTCCTGGATGGTGCCGAGCACCTCGTCCATCGGGCCGCGGTGCACGACCGTGGCCGCGGTCTCGATCGGCGGCAGGTCGAGCACCTCGAAGTCGTGCTCGCCCGGCCGCACCGACGGACCGACCGGGACGGCGGCCAGCACCAGCACCGAGCCGTCGCCCTCCGGCGCGTCCCGGTAGTGGGCGACGGACGGACCGGTCGCCTCGATCCCGGCCGCGGCCAGCCGCCGGCACAGCTCGTCGAACAGCGGCCCGATCACCGGCCCGATGTCCTCCGGCTCGTAACTCGCGGCCACACCGGCCAGTTGGGCCACCCGGACGGACGGCACCGGCTTCACCACGACATCGTGCGTGGACATGGTCCCCTCGCTCTCGATCGTTCGGAGCCTCGCCTCCACCCGGGCCAGCCGCAGCTCGTCGGCCGCGATCGCCGCGGCGAGCTGGGCCCGCCGCAGCCGCAGCATCCCCCGCAGTTCGGCCACGTCCACCTGCTCGTCCAGGACGGACCGGACCTGCTGCAACGTGAAGCCGAGCTCCTTGAGCGCGATCACCCGGTTCAGCCGGGCGAGTTGGGACGCCTCGTAGAAGCGGTACCCGCTGACCGGGTCCACCCGGGCGGGCCGCAGCAACCCGATCGCGTCGTAGTGGCGCAGCATCCGCACCGACACCCGGCCGTGGCTGGCGAAGTCTCCGATGTTCAACATGGTGAGCCCACTCCATCCCCTGCCACGGTGTCAGGGTCAACCCCGGTCCACAGTGGGCCCACAGCCGGCGCCCGCGACCCCCGGAAAACACCGAGGGCGGGTGCCGAGGGATTCTCGGCACCCGCCCTGAGCAGGTGGTTCTCCTACCGGCGGAGAGCGTGGGATTCGAACCCACGGTACGGGGTCACCGCACGACAGTTTTCAAGACTGTTCCCTTAGGCCGCTCGGGCAGCTCTCCAGGCGGAGGTCAGCCTAACGGGTCCGGCGGGGTTCGGCGCACACGTTTGCGCGCCGGCGGGGGTCACGGCTGGTCGCCCTCGCGCTGGCCGAGGGTGACCTTGGTGTTGAAGGTCTGGCCGTTGCGGGTGTACTCGACGTCGACGGTCTCGCCGGGCTTGTGCGTCCAGATCCGGCTGACCAGGGCGGGGCCGTTGTCGATCGGGACGCCGCCGAGCTTGGTGATGACGTCGCCCGGCTTGAGGCCGGCCTTGTCGGCCGCGCCGCCGGGGGTGACGGCGGGCTGGCCCTGGATGTCCTTGGTCTGGATCTGCGCGCCGTCGCCCTTGTAGTCGTCGTTGCGCAGCACGTCGAGCTTGGCGTAGACCGGCTTGCCGGTCTTGATCAGGGTGTCCGCGACCCACTTGGCCTGGTTGATCGGGATGGCGAAGCCCAGGCCGATGCTGCCGGCCCGGCCGTTGGAGGAGGCGTTGGACTGGATCGCCGAGTTGATGCCGATCACCGCGCCGCCCGAATCGAGCAGCGGGCCACCGGAGTTGCCGGGGTTGATCGAGGCGTCGGTCTGGAGGGCGTTCATGTACGAGGCCTGCGAGCCGGTCTCGTCGCCGGAGGCCACCGGGCGGTCCTTGGCGCTGATGATGCCGCTGGTGACGGTGGACTCCAGGCCGTACGGCGCACCGATCGCGACCGTGGCGTCGCCGACGTTGACCTTGTCGGAGTCGGCCAGCGGCAGCGGGGCCAGCTTGCTCTTGGGCGGGTTGTCGATCTTGATCACGGCGACGTCGTAGCCCTCGGCGTGGCCCAGCACCGAGGCGCTGTAGGAGCTGCCGTCGGCGAACTTGACGGTCAGCTTGCCGCCGTTGAGGGTCGGCGCGACCACGTGGTTGTTGGTGAGGATGTGGCCCTCGGTGTCGAAGACGAAGCCGGTGCCAGTGCCCGACTCGCCGTTGCCCTGCGCCTTGATGGTGACGACGCTGGGCAGCGCCTTCTGCGCGATGGCGGCGATCGAGCCGGGGGTGGGCTCGTTCTTCTGGGTGTCGCTGGCCTGGACGGTGGTGCTGCGGTGGTCGTTCGCGGAGCTGCGGCTGTCGGAACGGTCGAAGGCGGTCACGCCGAGCACGCCGCCGGCCACACCGGCGACCAGCGCGACGGCCGTCACCAGGGCGACCAGGCCGCCGCGCTTCCTGCGCGGGCCGCCGGGGCCGCCCCGGCCGCCACCACCGCGACACCGAGCGCCACCCCGACGCCGACGCCGACGGTCAAGCCCACCGGTGCCGCCGACCCGGCGCTCAAGGCC
>NZ_JBEXJK010000240.1:0-12898 GCF_040609095.1 Kitasatospora sp. NPDC004799 | reverse complement strand
CGGACGGCAGTGAGACGGCCGTTCCGGTGGGTCCGAAGGAGGCGCTCGCGGACGTGGTCTGGGACCTGGTCGCAAAGCGGCTGGACGACGCCGGCGCCGCGGTGGAGGCTGGGGTCGGGGCCGGCCGGCCGCACCAGATCCGGATCACCCACTTCGCCGAGGCCGCCGCCCGGGCGGGCAGCACCGCCGCCGAGCGCGGCGAGCGCGAGGACCGGGCCCGCGCGGTGCTCTCGGTGGTCTCCGGCGGGGGCCTGGCCGAGCTCTGCGAGCAGGCCGGCGCCGTCGTCCTGCACGCCGACCCGGACCGCCCGCCGGCCAGCGCCGAACTCGCCGCCGCGGTGCGCCGCTCGGCCGCCCGCGAGGTCGTCCTGCTGCTCAACGACCCCGAGCTGCGGGCCGCCGCCGGGGCCGCCGCCGACCAGCTGCGCGAGGAGGGCGTGCGGATCGCCGTCCTGCCCACCCGCTCGCCGGTGCAGGGGCTGGCGGCGCTCGCGGTGCACGAGGGCGGCCGCCGCTTCGACGAGGACGTGGTCGCCATGACCTCCGCCGCCGGGGCCACCCGGTACGCCGAACTGGCCGTCGCCGAGGGGGAGTCCTGGACGATGGCCGGGGTCTGCCAGGCCGGGGACGTACTGGGGCTGATCGACGGAGACGTCGCGGTGATCGGCGCCGGGCTGGCCGAGGTCGGCGAGAGCGTGCTGGACCGGATGCTCGGGGCGGGCGGCGAACTCGTCACCCTGATCCTCGGCGAGGGCGCCGACGCGGGGCTGGCCGAACGGCTGGTCGCCCACGTCCGGCACCGGCGGCCCGAGGTGGACGCGGTGGTCTTCCACGGCGGGCAGGAACCGGCGCCGCTGCTCATCGGGGTGGAGTAGGGGCCCTTTTGTCGGCCCGGTGGTGTAAACAGGGCGCTGATGGGCGCTCTCGATGAACCACTGACCAAGCTCGTCGGCGACCGCACCGCGAAGGTGCTCGCCGACAGCCTCAAGCTGCGCACGGTCGGGGACCTGCTGCACCACTACCCGCGCCGCTATGTCGAGCGCGGCCAGCTCACCAGCCTGGACGAGCTGGAGGTCGACGAGCACGTCACCGTGCTGGCCCGGATCGAGAAGGTCACCCTGATCCCGTTCCGCGGCCGCAAGGGCGACCGGCTGGAGGTCGTCGTGACCGACGGCCGCAGCCGGCTCTCACTGGTCTTCTTCAACCAGGGCTGGCGGCAGAAGGAGCTCAAGGCCGGCGCCCAGGGCCTGTTCGCGGGCAAGGTCGGGGTCTTCAACCGGACCCGCCAGCTGGTCTCGCCGGACTACCAGCTGCTCGACGAGGACGCCGGCTCCGACGCGGCCAAGCAGTTCGCCGGTCGGCTCATCCCGGTGTACGGCGCCAGCGCGCAGATGCCCAGCTGGAAGATCTCGCTCTGCGTCGAGATGGCGCTGGAGTCGCTGGAGAAGACCGGCTGGGCGGGCGTCGGCGAGCCGCTGCCCGCCGAGCTGCGCGAGCGGCACGACCTGATCCCGCTGCCCGAGGCGCTGGAGCTGATCCACCGCCCGCGCGGCCACGCCGACCGCGAGCGCGCCCAGAGCCGGCTGCGCTGGGACGAGGCCTTCGTGCTCCAGGTCGCCCTCGCCCGGCGCCGGGCCGCCGACTCCGCCCTGCCCGCCAAGCCGCGCGAGGCCCGCGAGGGCGGCCTGCTGGACGCCTTCGACGCCCGGCTGCCGTTCACCCTCACCGAGGGCCAGCGGAAGGTCTCCGCCGAGATCGCCGCCGACCTCGCCACCGAGCACCCGATGCACCGCCTCCTCCAGGGCGAGGTCGGCTCCGGGAAAGCTCAGCCGCTCGATGCGCTGGTGCTGACACCGGGCGGCTTCAAGGCCATGGGTGACATTCGCGTCGGGGATCTGGTGGTGACGCCGTCGGGTGATCTCGCACCCGTTGAGGGAGTATTTCCTCAGGGTGAGCGCGATGTCTGGCGGCTCGTCCTGTCGGACGGCAGCTCCGTCGAATGCGATGACGAGCATCTCTGGATCGTCGCAACCAGCTGCGCCTGGCATCGCGGTGACGAGCCCAAGATCCTGACGACGCGGGAGATCCGTAACGACACCTGGAAACGCAACGGAACGTCCAAGTGGTACCTGCCGCAGGCGGCGCCTGTCGATCTCGGGGAGACGGGCGAGCAGCCGCTCGATCCCTACCTGATGGGCGTGCTTCTGGGGGACGGGACGTTCCGCCACCAGCTGGGATTCTCGACGGCCGATGCCGAGATCCTGGATGCGGTCAAGGCGGCCGTTCCGCCGGACTGCGTGGTCACCCGGAAGCTCAGCAGGCCCTTCGACTACCTGATCAGGCTGCCTGGCCCACGTGGCGGGACACGGCGGAACCCGGTGATCCAGGCACTTCGGGAGCTTGGCCTCTGGGACCTGACCTCCCATGGAAAGTTCGTGCCCGAGGTCTACAAGAATGCCTCGATCAAGCAGCGACTTTCGCTACTGCAGGGGCTGATGGACACAGACGGCACCGTTGGGCGCAACGGCTACGACGTCTCGTTCTGCAGTGGCTCACGCCGCCTGGCGGATGACCTGGCCTGGCTGGTGCGGTCCCTCGGCGGGCGAGCGCGGGTGCTTCCGAAGAAGGCCGCGTTCGTGGTGTCGGTCGGGCTGCCTGACGAGTTCCCGCCGTTTCGCCTCTCTCGGAAGGCCGAACGGGTCGCGGACCGGCCCACGTACAACACCTTCCGGCGCGGCATTCGGCAGGTCGAATACGTCGGCCGCAAGCCGGTGCAGTGCATCCGGGTCGGGCACCCCGATTCCGCCTACGTCACCGACAACTTCACCGTGACGCACAACACGCTCGTCGCGCTGCGCGCCATGCTCGCCGTGGTGGACGCGGGCGGCCAGGCGGTGCTGCTGGCGCCCACCGAGGTGCTCGCCCAGCAGCACCACCGCTCGATCGTCGAGATGATGGGGGACCTCGCCGAGGGCGGCATGATCGGCGGCTCCGACCTCGGCACCCGGGTGGTGCTGCTGACCGGCTCGATGGGCGTCGCCGCCCGCCGCCAGGCGCTGCTCGACATGGCCTGCGGGGACGCCGGGATCGCCATCGGCACCCACGCGCTGATCGAGGACAAGGTGCAGTTCCAGGACCTCGGCCTGGTCGTGGTGGACGAGCAGCACCGCTTCGGCGTCGAGCAGCGGGACGCGCTGCGCGCCAAGGGCGAGCAGCCGCCGCACCTGCTGGTGATGACGGCCACCCCGATCCCGCGCACCGTCGCGATGACGGTCTTCGGGGACCTGGAGACCTCCGTCCTGGACCAGCTGCCGGCCGGCCGCTCGCCGATCTCCACCCACGTCGTCCCGGCGCTGGAGAAGCCCAACTTCCTCACCAGGGCCTGGGAGCGGGTCCGCGAGGAGGTCGCCAAGGGCCACCAGGCGTACGTGGTCTGCCCGCGGATCGGGGACGAGGAGCCCGCCGCGGGCCCGGGGAAGAAGCGCCGGAAGGCCGCCGGGGAGGACTTCGAGGAGGTCGCCGACGCGGGCGCCGGGAGCGACGAACGGCGGCCCCCGCTCTCGGTGGTGGAGACGGCCGAGAAGCTGGTGAAGGGCCCGCTGAGCGGCCTGCGGGTGGAGATCCTGCACGGCCGGCTCGCGCCGGAGGCCAAGGACGAGGTGATGCGCCGGTTCTCGGCCGGCGAGGTGGACGTGCTGGTCGCCACCACCGTGATCGAGGTCGGCGTCAACGTGCCCAACTCCACCGCGATGGTCATCATGGACGCCGACCGCTTCGGCGTCTCCCAGCTCCACCAGCTGCGCGGCCGGGTCGGCCGCGGCAGCGCGGCGGGCCTGTGCCTGCTGGTCAGCGACATGCCCGGGGGCAGCGCCGCGCGGGCCCGGCTGGACGCGGTGGCGGGCACCCTGGACGGCTTCGAGCTGTCCCGGATCGACCTCGAACAGCGCCGCGAGGGCGACGTGCTGGGCCAGGCCCAGTCCGGGGTTAAGTCCTCGCTCAAGGTGCTCTCGGTGCTGGAGGACGAGGAGGTCATCCTCACCGCCCGCACCGAGGCCACCCGGCTGGTCGCCGGGGACCCGGACCTCGCCGCCCACCCGGACCTGCGCACCGCCCTGGAGAGCCTGCTCGACGAGGACCGCGCGGCCTACATGGAGAAGGGCTGAGCAGTCCCGGACAGGTCGGATTGTCAGACCCCCGGGAGAGAATGAAGGTGTTCAGGGCGCACCTCCAAGGTGCGTACCTGGCACGACACTTGGGGGTCAAGCCATGGCATTCCGTCATCTCAACGAGCTCCCGCTGGGCGACAAGGTCTTCCGGATCGAACTCGCCAGCGACGACGACCGCGAGGTCACCCTCACCCTGACCGGCTGGCGCGAGGGGGCGGCCGCCGCGCCGCTCGCCTCGGGCAAGCTCCGCCTGCCGGTCGAGGACGTCGCCTCGCTGCGGATCGCGCTCAACCGCGCGCTGCGGGCGCTGGCGATCGTCGCCGACGTCTCCGAGCCCATCCCCGACCGCGACGTGCTGCGCGAGCTGTACCCCGGCCACGGCGCCCCCTGGGTGCCGCAGCACGAGGAGGAGCTGGTCCGGCGCTTCCACGACAGCGAGACCATCGCCCGGATCGCCGCCCGCTTCGGCCGCACGCCCGACTCCGTCCGGACCAAGCTGCGCGAGCTCGGGCACGACCCGCGCCGCCCCGAGTTCTGCCCGCCCGACGGCTGCCTGTCCTGGTCCCGCTACGCCTCGCCGGCCCTGCTCGGCGCGGGCGTCCCGGCCCCGTCCTCGGCCTCCGAAGCCAGCTGAGGTGACCGCGGCCCCTGCCGGGCGAACCGGCAGGGGCCACCGCCGTCACCCGCCGGCTCGGGATAGCGTGGTCGGGCAGCGACGAAAGGACCTCCCACCACCATGACCCGCGTGATCGCCGGGGCGGCCGGCGGCCGCCGGCTGGCCGTACCGCCCGGCCGGGGCACCCGCCCGACCTCCGACAAGGCCCGTGAGGCGATGTTCTCCACCCTGGAGGCGCTGCGCGGCACCGTGCACGGGGCCCGGATGCTGGACCTGTTCGGCGGATCGGGGGCCGTCGGGCTGGAGGCGCTGTCGCGCGGCGCCGAGCACGTCCTGCTGGTCGAGGCGGACGGCCAGGCGGCCCGGGTGATCCGGGAGAACGTCCGGACGATCGGCCTGCCGGGGGCCGAGGTGCGGGCCGCCAAGGCGGAGAAGGTGATCGCCGGCCCGCCCCCGCAGAGCCCGTACGACCTGGTCTTCCTCGACCCGCCGTACGTGGTGACGGACGAGGAGGTCCGGGAGATGCTGATCACACTCCTGGCCGGGGGCTGGCTCGCGGAGGACGCACTCGTCACCGTGGAGCGCAGCACCCGCGGCGGTGGGTTCGACTGGCCCGAGGGTTTCGAGGAGCTGCGCTCCCGCCGCTACGGCGAGGGCACGCTCTGGTACGGTCGCGCCGCCGCGGCCGGAGAGCAGGAGTAGCGGGCCGCGGCCCGCAGCAGCCGTCACCCCACGAGGGAGCACAAACGCCATGCGCCGAGCCGTCTGTCCCGGTTCGTTCGACCCGATCACCAACGGTCACCTCGACATCATCGAGCGGGCCTCGAAGCTGTACGACGTGGTGCATGTCGCGGTCCTGATCAACCGGAACAAGCAGGGCATGTTCACCATCGAGGAGCGGATCGGCCTGATCGAGGAGGTCACCGCCGAGTTCGGCAACGTGGTGGTCGAGTCGCACCTCGGCCTGCTGGTGGACTTCTGCCGGGAGCGCGACATCCCCGCGATCATCAAGGGCCTGCGCGCGGTCAGCGACTTCGACTACGAGCTCCAGATGGCCCAGATGAACCACGGCCTGACCGGGGTGGAGACGCTGTTCGTGCCGACCTCGCCGACGTACAGCTTCCTCTCCTCGACGCTGGTCAAGGAGGTCGCCTCGTACGGTGGCGACGTCTCGCACCTGCTGCCGGAGACGGTGCACCACCGGCTGGTCGAGCGGATCGCGGAGCGCAAGGCCCAGCAGTAGTCCGCAGTCCGTCCTTTTCTGCCGGTTCGTCACGTCATGTCCGTTTGCCGGGGGACCGGTTCGGCTCAGGCGTTGTGACCCCGCGGGGCACTGGCCGTACAGTCTGTATTCCTGCCCCGCGGTGAGGTCCACCGCGTCGGGCCTGCCTCCGCCGGACCGTCGGCGGCACACGGAAAGACGAAGCCCCGTGGACGTGCAGAACAAGGTCGACGAGATCGTGGCGGCGGTCGAGAACGCCCGCTCGATGCCGATGTCGGCCTCCTGCGTGGTGAACCGGGCCGAGCTGATCGGCCTGCTGAACGACCTCAGGTCGGCGCTGCCCGCCGAACTCGCCCAGGCCCAGTCGGTGATGGCCGACCACGAGCAGGTGGTGGCGGGTGCCCAGGCCGAGGCCGAGCGGATCATCCAGGGCGCGCACGCCGAGCGCGGCTCGCTGATCTCGGACACCGAGGTGGTCCGCCAGGCCCAGGCCCAGGCCGACCGGATCCTCGCCGAGGCGCGGGCCGAGGTCGAGGCCAAGCGGGCCGAGGCCGACGACTACGTGGACAGCAAGCTCGCCAACTTCGAGGTCGTGCTGACCAAGACGCTCGGCGCGGTCGGCCGCGGCCGCACCAAGCTGCGCGGCGACTCCGGCGTCTTCGAGGCGGAGGCCGACGGCGAGAGCGACGGCGAGGAGTTCCGCCCGCAGCGGATCAGCCCGAGCCCCGAGGTCGACGAGTACGTCGATGTGAAGCTCGCCACCCTGGAGAACGTGCTCGGCGCCACCCTGGAGGCGGTCGGCAAGGGCCGGGACAAGCTGCTCGGCAAGCGGCCGATCGACGAGCTGGGCGCCTACCTGGCCGCCGCCGACCAGGCCCAGCAGGCCAAGGAGCGGGCCGAGGCGGTGGCGGCGGGCTTCGCCCACGACGCCGAGGGCGAGGACATCGCCTGGTACCGCGAGGACGTCCCGCAGCAGCAGACCTGGCCGGAGCAGACCCCGGCCGCGGCCGGCTGGCAGGCCCCCGGCACCGACCAGTACGCGGCCGCCCAGCAGCCGGGCGGGCAGTACGCCGAGGTGTACGGCGGCGGCTACGACCCGGCCGGCCAGGGCGACCCGTACAACACCCAGTGGGGCCAGCAGCAGGGCGGCTACCAGCAGCCGGGGTACCCGGACCAGCAGCAGGGCGCATGGGGGCACCCCCGGCCGGAGGCTGGGGGAGGCTATCCCCAGCAGCAGCCGGGCTACGCCGCGCAGTCGTACGACGGCTACACCTACCCCCAGCCGCCCGCCGCCCCGCCGGCCGTGCCGCACCAGCAGCAGGCCCAGGGGCAGGGCCAGGGCCAGGCCCAGGGGCAGGGTCTGGACGAGACCAGCTTCTTCGACACCAGCATGATCGACATGACCAGGCTGCGGGAGCTCGGCGGACGCTGAGCAGCGGTGCGGGAGTCTCCTGACGGGACCGAAGTTGGGCCTGACGGGAGACTCCGGTAGTCTGACCACTCCGGCCTCTCCATGTCCGGTTGTCGGCTTGCCCGCGCAACGCCGGTCCGGACGGAGACGCCATCGAAGATTCCCCATGGAAGTCAGGACACCGTGAACCGCCTCGACCACCGCGACCCCCTCGTGTTCGACACGCACGAGCTCGGTCGTCGCCCCGGCTCGATGCGCAAGGTGGCCCGCACCGTGGAGGCCCCCGAGGGCTTCGGGATCATCGACGTGATCGGCGTGCCGGAGAAGAGCCCGATCGAGCTGGACATCCGCCTGGAGTCCGTGGTCGAGGGCGTGCTGGTCACCGGCACCGCCGAGACCCACGTCGTGGGCGAGTGCGTCCGGTGCCTGGAGCCCGTCGAGTTCGACGTCGACGTGGACTTCCAGGAGCTGTACTACTACCCGGAGTCCGACGAGCGCCACCGCGCCCGGACCGCCGGGGCCGAGGACCTCGACGAGGACTCGGAAGAAGAGACTTACCGTCTGGAGGGCGACTTCTTCGACCTCCAGCCGGTGCTGCGTGACGCGGTGGTGCTCGCACTGCCGCTGCAGCCGGTGTGCCAGGAAGACTGCCTGGGCCTGTGCTCCGAGTGCGGAGCGCGCCTGAGCGACGACCCGGCGCACCACCACGATGCCGTCGACCCCCGGTGGGCGGCTCTGCAGGGACTCTCCGCCGCCCCCGGCGACGAGGGTGACGGATCTAAGAACAGCGACACCCGTGAGGGTCTCGCCGAGAACCAGGAGAAGTAGCCGTGGCTGTTCCGAAGCGGAAGATGTCGCGCAGCAACACGCGCCACCGCCGTTCCAACTGGAAGGCCGTCGTTCCGGCCCTCGTGGCGTGCGACCGCTGCCACGAGCCGAAGCTCGGCCACATCGCGTGCCCGAGCTGCGGCACGTACAACCGTCGCCAGGTCCTCTCGGTCTGATCGGCGGGGTGTACGGATCGATGTCGGACGGTAACTCCACCCGCAAGGCGTCCGCCGCCCCGAAGGGTTCCTCTTCGGGCGGGGGCAAGGCCGGCGGGCCGGCTTCGACCGAATACGACGTCCTGGAAGGGCGCCTCGGGTACACGCTCGAGCGCGCCCTTCTGGTACGTGCCCTGACCCACCGCTCGTACGCGTACGAGAACGGCGGGCTGCCCACCAACGAGCGCCTGGAGTTCCTCGGCGACTCGGTGCTGGGCCTGGTGGTGACCGACACCCTCTACCGCGTCCACCCGGACGTCCCGGAGGGCACGCTCGCCAAGCTGCGCGCCGCGGTGGTCAACTCCCGCGCGCTCGCGGACGTCGGCCGCGGCCTGGAGCTCGGCGCGTTCATCCGCCTCGGCAAGGGCGAGGAGGGCACCGGCGGCCGCGACAAGTCGTCGATCCTCGCCGACACCGTCGAGGCCGTGATCGGCGCCGTCTACCTGGACCAGGGGCTGGACGCGGCCACCGAGTTCGTCCACCGGCTGTTCGACCCGCTGATCGAGGAGTCCTCTCAGCTGGGCGCCGGCCTGGACTGGAAGACCAGCCTCCAGGAGCTCACCGCCTCGGTGGGCATCGGAGTGCCGGAGTACGTGGTCATGGAGTCCGGCCCGGACCACGAGAAGACCTTCACCGCAGCGGCCCGGGTGGCCGGCGAGGACTTCGGCAGCGGCGTCGGCCGCTCGAAGAAGGAAGCCGAGCAGAAGGCCGCCGAGAGCGCCTGGCGCGCGATCAAGGAGAAGTACGCCGACCGGCTGCCGGCCGGGGCCTGAGCAGCGGCCCGGCACGCCGGGCCGGTCGCGCAGTAGCCTTCGTTCCTGCTGATCCGTACCGAGCAGGAGGCGTGTTCCCGTGCCCGAACTTCCCGAGGTCGAGGTCGTCCGCCGTGGTCTGGCCAGCTGGGTGGCCGGGCGGACCGTCGCCGACGTCCAGGTGCTGCACCCGCGCGCGGTGCGCCGCCAGCCGGCCGGCGCGGCGGACTTCACCGCCCGGCTGACCGGCACCACCCTCGGCACCGCCCAGCGGCGCGGCAAGTACCTCTGGGTGCCGCTGACCGGTGCCGGGAGGCCGGAGGCCGGGGGAGGGTTCTCGCTGATCGGCCACCTCGGGATGAGCGGCCAACTGCTCGTCCAGGACCCGTCCGTCCCCGACGAGACGCACCTGCGGGTGCGGCTGCGCTTCGCCGACGGCGGGCGCGAACTGCGCTTCGTCGACCAGCGGACCTTCGGTGGCCTGGCCGTCGAGGAGGCCGAGGACGGGGACCCGGAGGGCACCCCGGTCTCGATCGCGCACATCGCCCGCGACCCGCTCGACCCGCGCTTCGACGACGCCGCCTTCGCGGCCGCGCTGCGCGCCAAGCGGACCACCGTCAAGCGCGCCCTGCTCGACCAGACGCTGATCAGCGGCGTCGGCAACATCTACGCCGACGAGGCGCTGTGGCGCTCGAAGCTGCACTACGACCGCCCGACCGCCACGCTCACCCGCCCGCAGGCCCTGCTGCTGCTGGCCCACGCCCGGGACGTGATGACCGCGGCGCTCGCCGTCGGCGGCACCAGCTTCGACAGCCTCTACGTCAACGTGAACGGCGAGAGCGGCTACTTCTCCCGGGACCTCGACGCCTACGGCCGCGAGCAGGAGCCCTGCCGCCGCTGCGGCACCCCGATCCGGCGGGCGGCCTGGATGAACCGCTCCAGCTACTTCTGCCCCCGCTGCCAGCGCGTGCCGCGCACCCGCGGCTAGGGCCTGCCCCTCGGGTCTCCGCCGGGGGTTCGGCAGGGACCCGAGGGGCAGGCCCTCGGGGCTGAGGCCCGGGCGCTAGCCGCGGGCGGGTTCGGGCTCCTCCGCGGCCGCCTCCTCGGGGACGCCGTGGGTGTCCTGGCCGAAGTAGGCGACCCCGACCGCGGCGACCACCGCGAGCAGGAAGCCCACCACGCCGAGCCAGCCCAGGCCGGCCTTGGTGGAGTCGCCGAGCCAGAGCACGCCGGCCGCGCCGGGCAGCACCGTCTCGCCGACCACCAGGGCGGCGGTCGCGCCGTTCACCGAGCCGATCTGGAGCGCCACGGTGTGGATGTACATGCCGCCGATGCCGCCGACCAGGACCGCGTAGAGCGCCGGGTCGGTGAGCAGCGCGCCGAGGTCGAACGAATCGATGCCGTTGAGGATGCGCACCCCGACGCCCAGGGCGCCGAAGCCGAGGCCGGAGAGCAGACCGGCGACGATCGCGCCGTTGGCGCCCATCCGCCGCACCAGCAGGCTGCCGCCGACCAGCAGCACGGTGGTGACGATCAGCAGCCACCAGTGGAAGGACATCGCCGCGTGGTGGCCGCCCTCCGGGCCGGCCGACACGGCCAGCAGCACCAGCGCCGAGCAGAGCACGGCGATCGAGGCCCACTCCAGCTGCTTGAGCCGGATGCCCAGCAGCTTGATGCTGAGCACCGCGGTGATCACCAGGTTGGCGCTGATGATCGTCTGGGAGAGGAACAGCGGCAGCAGCCGGGCGGCCAGCGCGCCGAGCCCGAAACCGATCAGGTCGAGCACCGTGCCGAGGATGAACTCCCAGGTGACGGCGGCCTTCGCGGTCGAGGACAGGCTCGGGCCGCCGTGCTCGGTGGTCGAGCTGGTGGCGCCCTTGGCCGCCTCCTCCCGGGCGGAGCGGCGGGATCCGACGGCCTGGAGGACCGAGCCGGTGCCGTAGCAGGCTGATGCCGCCACGGCGGTGACGAGGCCGATGATCACCGAGCGCTCCGATCGGGTGGTGGGGTCAGGACGGGCTGAGTAAAGAATGAGCAATGGGACCGGTGGTCCGGGACCACTATGCCCGTTCGCACGGTACGGTCGGCACGCCTCCCGGAGTGCCCCGGAACCGGGCCGGGCCTGCCGGAACGTACGTCCGGGGGCCTCGGACGGTTCCCGTGCGGGCCCCGGCTCAGGGGTGGCTCAGGGAAACAATCATCCCCGAGGAGGGGGCGGCCCCGGCGGTCGGCGGGGGCCGTTGCCCGCACCGGTATGCGAAGCGTATGGCGTGCTCGGGGCCCGGTCACGGTAGCGTCGGGGACATGAGAACCCTTGCACGACGTTCCCGGGGCGCCGGGCCGCTTGCCCTGGTGGCGGCGCTGCTCGGGCTGCTGCTCCTGCTGGCCCCCGCGGCCTCGGCGGCCGGCGGGCTGAACGACGCCGCGGCCGCCCTGAAGAAGGGCCAGGTCTACGTCGACCCGGCCATGACGAACCGCTTCAGCCAGGCCCAGGCCGACGCCCTGACCAAGAAGATCGAAAAGGCCGACAAGCCGATCTTCGTCGCGGTCCTCGACGCCCCGGCCTACACCAAGGCCACCCTCCGGGACCTCCGCACCCTGGTGGGCATCGACGGCGTCTACGCGGTCTGGCACGGCAGCGAGTTCGACGCCGGCGGCGACGGCGGCGCGATCGGCGCGGGCCAGCCGCAGCGCATCGCCGGTGCGGCCTTCCGGTCGAACGGCGGCGACATCGACGCCACCCTGAACTCCTTCGTCGACCAGGCCGTCCCGAAGACCAAGGGCACCGGGGTCAACCACAGCACCTCGATCGCCTGGGTGGTCATCCCGGTGGTGCTGGTCGCGCTGGCGGGCGCCGGCGTCTTCCTGCTGTTCCGCCGCGCCAAGAAGCGCAAGGAGGAGCAGGCCCGGGCCGAGCTGCGGCAGCTGCGCCGGGTGGTGGACGAGGACATCACCGCCTTCGGCGAGGAGCTGGACCGGCTCGACTTCAACCCGGGCGCGGCGGACGCCGACGACGCCCAGCGCACCGACTACACCCACGCCCTGGACTCGTACGAGAAGTCCAAGCGGCTGATGGACGAGGCGAAGCGGCCCGAGGACGTCAAGCAGGTCACCGAGGCGATCGAGGACGGCCGGTTCGCGCTGGCCACCCTGAGCGCCCGGCGGGACGAGCGCCCGCTGCCCGAGCGCCGTCCGCCGTGCTTCATGGACCCGCGCCACGGCCCGTCCGTCAAGGACGTCGACTGGGCCCCGGCCGGCGGCTCGGCCCGTCCGGTGCCGGTCTGCCAGGCCGACGCGGACCGGGTGGCGGCCGGCCTCGACCCAGCCGTCCGCACCGTCGAGACCGACCACGGCCCGCAGCCGTACTGGAACGCCGGCCCGGCGTACGCCCCGTACGCGGGCGGCTACTACAGCGGCTTCGGCGGTGGCGGCCTGCTGCCCGGCCTGCTGGTCGGCACCATGCTCGGCTCGATGATGAGCACCCCGGCCTACGCGGCCGGGCCGCTGGCGGACGCCGGCTACCAGGACCAGTACGAGGGCGGCGACTTCACCGGCGCCGACTTCAACCCGGCCGACTTCAGCGACAGCGACTTCGGTGGCGGTGGCGACTTCGGCGGCGGGGACTGGTAACCCGCCGAGTCGACTCCCACGTCAGCGGCCCCGCCGGAGCACCGGCGGGGCGGATGAG